>DATKHZ010000483.1:0-7055 GCA_035509995.1 Acidimicrobiales bacterium
TGCCCAAGAGTGTCATTGACCAGCTTGAAATCGTCGAGATCCAAGAACAGGACGGCGAGCGATGTCAAGGACCGAGCTGCGCGAGCCAGAGCATGTTCAAGACGGTCCCGGAACAAGGCGCGGTTGGCCAACCCGGTGAGCGCATCGTGGAACGCTTGGTGTTTAAGCGCGTCCTCGAGCGCCTTGCGCTCCGTCACGTCGCGAAGCGTCAGCACGATACCTTCGACGGTCGGCTCCCCGAGTAGGTTGTTGGCCACCACTTCCGTATGCCGCCAAGTCCCGTCGGAAGTACGGATACGCCACTCTGCCGTAATCGCCGTCCCCGAACGAAATGCGAGCCCGCTGTAGGCTGCCAAAGCCTGTTCCTTGTCGTTCGGGTGGATCAGTGAAGTGAGCCGGGTACCTTCAAGCGAACCCGGCTCAAAACCAAGGATGCGCTGAGCTGAAGGGGTCTGGTAGGTGATTGTCGTGTCAGGTCGAGCGATGAGGATGACATCGGACGCGTTCTGCACCAGCGTTTGGAAGCGCACCTCGCTCCGGTGAGCGTGGAACGACTCGCTGAGATCCACCCGGTCCAGCGCCAACCCGACCTGTGCAGCGAGTGTTTCGATGGTGTTGGTGAGGTCGATGGACAACTCGCGCGAGCTCTGGACGGCGATTAGCCCTTTCAGGTATTCCCCAGCGATGACGGGGCACACGTAGAGACGGTCGGTTGTCGTCTCACCGGTGGTGCTCAACGGTCCCAGAGCAGCGCAACGGCCGGAACGACCGACGTCCAGGCTCGCCCTGAGCGGTGCGGGAAAAGCAGCCATGTCAATGGGAGAACCGTTTTCCACCGAGCCGGCGCCGACGACCACGATCAGCTCGCCATCGGCGTCAACCATGGCCAAGCTGACGGAAAAGGCACCCACGTGGGCGCCAACGAGATCAGTCACGGCACGGGCCGTGGCTGTATAGATGTCCTCCCGTGAAGGCGCTCCGACCAGCTCGGCGGCTTCTTGGCGAAGCACTTGCTCGCGAGCCACCGCCTGCTTGTGAGCCCCGACGACGCCGGCCATCCTCATCACAACGAGCAGGAACATGAACCCGGCGACGCCAGCGATTACCGCCGAGTCAACTGGCTTGCCCGCCGCCGTTTCCCACAGCAGCCCGACCGGCGCTATCAGGGTGATCGCGCCGAGCAACGTGAGCCGGGTCCGGCTCGTGCGCGGTGGCGTCGCCGGCCTCGGCTCCGAGAGCTCCCTCATGGACGGATGAAGGGCGGCCGCTCCCCAACAGGAGTAAAAGATGATCCACCCGATGTCGAATGGGTTGCCGTCGTTCCAGTTCCACGAAGTATGGAGACCAGCCAGACCGTATACCGAGTCCGCTACAAGAGTGCCGATCGTGCCGACGGCCAAAAGCCGGCCCGCAGCGTGGCGTAACCCCCCGGCGCTCCAAAGGTGCGCGAGCATCGCCAGCAGCAGGATGTCGCCCAATGGGTACGCGGCGGCGGTCAAGCGGACGAGCATGCCTCCGGGTGCCCTGACAGTCGGCCCGATAAGGAAGATCCACGAGAGCAGCCCTATACCGAGGGTGACGATGAGGGCGTCGATCAGGCTCGCCCGGTCCCCACCGGGTACGCGCGAGCGGACGAGGAGGAGCAGCCCGATCGCCAGGACGGGGTACATCGTGATGTAGACGGCGTCTATGAACGACGGGAACGGGATATTGTTTTGTCCCATTATCTGGTGCCACGTCTTGTAAATCGTGTCCCCGGTGATGAACAGCAGGACGCCTCCGCCCATGAACCACCACGCCGTCACCTGCTTAGGCCGGTAGCGGCGTGCACCATAGATGATGGCTGCAACAGCCGAGACCCCGAGCAAGCACCAGGCAGGGACCTGCCCGTCCCATTCCATCCAGGGGACCACCCCGAGTATGCGAGGTTTGCCCGAAGGGATCCCGAACGGGAAGTAGATGAGGGCGAGCAGCGCCGCCCAGCCCAGGAACCACTTCCACAGATTGGGCGACGAGCTTTTTACGTCAGGCGGGCTCGCGACGGCCGGGGCGGGCTCGGCCTGGACCGGGCAGGATGGAGCACGCGCCAATGCCGAGATCTGCACCTGGTACTTCTCGGGCAGCGACCGAACTAACTTAAGCCGGCCCGGTGAAGTGCTGGCCATGGCCGCAACGTTGCAGGTCGCACCCTCGCGCCGAAAAGAAGGGCACGAAACCGATTACCGCTAACTGGACAGCCCGTCGCCGGGCTCTCCCTGATACCCAACGATGGCTCACAGTAGGCCAAGAGCCGGTCACCGCCACATGCTAGAAGTGAGAGGAGCGGGCGTGGTCACCACAAACGCGCCCCGTTCTGTTGGGCGGGGCGGGTTTGTGGTGCCACGACCCGCCCCTTCCGGCGAGCACCCAAAACGTGGGCGAGGGGGGACTTGAACCCCCACGTCCTTGCGGACACAGGAACCTGAATCCTGCGCGTCTGCCAAATTCCGCCACTCGCCCGAGTGGTCCCTAAAGGGTACATGACCGAACCAACCTGCCGAGCCTCCCTCCGAGGTAGAGTGTGCCCGAGGGCCCCTGGGCCTAGGGCCGCCTTGTGTGTTGCCTGGGCCCTTGGCAGCAGGCAGGTCCCAGCTACGGGTACTATGCGGCCGACTATGGGGTTACAGAGCTTCGAGCGTCGCCTCGAGCGTTTCGTGGAGGGAGCTTTCGCGCGGGTGTTCCGAAGCGGGTTGCAACCTGTGGAGATCGGAAGGCGCCTGACGCGGGAGATGGACCTGCGCCGGACCGTCGCGCCTCGAGGGGTCCTTGCACCGAACAGCTTCAAGGTGCTGCTTTCCACCGCGGACCGGTCGAAGTTCCAACCCATCGAGGAGGAGCTCATCAAGGAGCTCGTTGAAGTCGCGAACGACCACGCCAAGGAGGAGGGCTACACGTTCCTTGGTCCCGTGAGCGTCGCTGTCGCGACCGATGAATCCCTCCGACCGGGGACGCTGCTCGTTGCGGGCGAGATCGTCCCCGGCCAAGGGACAGCCACCCTTACGCTTCCTGATGGGCGCCGGGTGGTCCTCGAAGGGGACAAGGTCACCCTGGGCCGCCAGCCCGAGTGCGAGCTCGCCCTGGCCGACCCGAACGCCAGCCGCCGGCATGCCGAGGTTCGCCGGAGCCCCGACGGCACTTGGCTGGTGGCTGACCTCGGGAGCACCAACGGGACGAAGGTAAATGGGCTCCGTATCAGCGCGCCTCGCCAGCTCGACAACGGGGACGAGATCACGGTCGGTTCGACCACTGTCCGCTTCGAGGCGAGCGGGGCGACCTGAGGTGGCCGATCCGGCCCAGCGGTTCCTCGAGTACGTGTTCCTAGCGCTGCTCTATCTCTTCTTCCTCCGCGTCGTGCGCGCCGTCTGGGTCGAGCTGCGAGAGCCGCGCTTGGTCCCGGCGCCACCCGGACCATCCGGCGCACCTCCGCCGGCCGCCCGGGCTGCGGCCGGTACCCCAAAAGGGCGCAACGTCCCCCGCGAGCTCGCTGTGATCGGCCCGCACGAGGCCAAGGGCCAAGCCTTCCCGCTCGCCGAAGAGATCAGCATCGGGCGGGCCCCAGGCTGTGCGGTGGCCCTGCCCAGCGACACGTTCGTGTCGCAAGTTCATGCAAGGGTGTTCCGCAGGGGGGACGAGTACTGGGTCGAGGACCTCGGCTCCACGAACGGCACGCTCGTGAACGGGCGGAAGCTGAGCGGCCCTGCGCCGCTGCGCAAAGGGGACCGCCTGCAGGTGGGGCGCACCGTGCTGGAGCTGCGCAAGTGACCAAACTGGTCGTCGGGTCGGCGACCGATGTCGGCCTTGTCCGATCGAACAACCAGGACCAGCTGCTCGTCTCGCCGGGCCTCTATGCGGTCGCTGACGGCATGGGAGGCCACGCCGCAGGAGAAGTCGCGTCCTCAACGGCGATCACGGCACTTGCCGCCGCCTTCGAAGCCACCGACCGGCACACTGCAGGTTCCCTCGAGGGCGCTGCCAAGGCCGCAAACAGGGCGGTCTGGGAGCAAGCCAGGACCAATCGGTCGATGTTCGGGATGGGGACGACACTGGTCGCCCTCGCAGTCGTCGAAAGAGAGGACGGCACCAACGGGCTCACCGCGGCCCACATCGGTGACTCACGGCTCTACGTTTACCGTGACGGCACGCTCAAACAGGTAACGATCGACCACAGCCTTGTCCAGGAGCTCATCGACGACGGCCAGATAAGCGAGGCCCAGGCGGCGGTCCACCCCCAGCGTCATGTCCTGACACGCGCCCTGGGAGTCGAACCAGCTATCGAAGTCGACATCATCGACCTTGCCCCAAGGCACGGCGACAGGTACCTGCTTTGCAGCGATGGCTTGCCGCGAGAGGTCTCCGACGACCAGATCGCCGCCGTCCTGTCCCGGTTCCCCAACCCGGTCGAGGCTGCCAAGGAGCTCGTGGCCGTAGCCAATCTGAGAGGCGGCAACGACAACATAACGGTGGTCGTGATCGATGTCCTGGCAAGCGAGACCAGTCCCGACACGATGATCGTCGTGCCGGGGCCGGCGGTGACGGGGCCCACGAGGATCGTCCCGGCCGTGCCCAAGACAGCGGGCACTCAAAAAGCACGTAAGGAACCCACGCCCAAAAGAGTGACTTTTCGAGTGGTCGTCTTCGTGGTGGCCTTATTTATCGTTATCGGCGGGGCCATCGCCTACCTCGGGTGGTACGGGCGCTCGGCCTACTTCGTGGCTCTCTCCAAGGACCGCGTCACAATTTTCCAGGGACGGCCTGGTGGGGTCCTATGGTTCCAGCCGACGGTCGTAGAGCGGACCCGCGACACGGCGTCATCGGTGCTCTCCTACCGCCTTCAAGTACTTGAAGCCGGCCAAGTGGAGCCTTCCCTGACCCAGGCCCGCCAGTACATCGCCAATCTGGTGGCCGAGAAAATAGAGGCTGAAGGGAACGGCAAACCCCTCCCGCGGGGAGCCCCGCACCGCGAGCGCGCCAGTCCGACTACCACCACGACGGCTCAGCCCACATCGCTACCCGCTAGGTCCGTCCCGCGTGCGGTCACGACGACAGTGGCCGGGCCGACAACTACCGGATGAGGGCTCTCCAGGGGTGGAGGGCACAAGCCGGTGCCGCGGCGCCATCGTGGCAACTGCCTGCGCGTCGGCGCAGCGAGCTCGGGATGATCATCCTCGTGTTCGTGCTCACAGGCGGGTTCTACACCCTTTCCACCCTTGGCCAGGCAGGCGCTCTGCCCGCCGGCATCATCCCGTTCCTGGTGCTCGTCTTTGTCCTGATGGTCGTCGCGCACCTGAGCCTGCGATGGCTCGCGCCCCAAGCAGACCCGGTCCTCCTGCCGCTCGCCGCCCTCCTGAACGGGATGGGCTACGTCTTCATCGCCGACCTCAACCACGGCGAGGCTTCCGCCCAGGCGGTCTGGACCGGCGTTGGGGTCATTGCATTCGTCGTCACTCTCGCCGCTTTTCCCCGCGGCATCAACCTCGAGCGTTACCGGTACTCGTTGGCGCTGGTCGGCGTCGTCCTTTTGCTGCTCCCGCTCGCCCCACATATCGGCGAGGATATTAACGGCGCCCGGCTGTGGGTCCACGTCGGGCCCCTGAGCTTCCAGCCAGAGGAGTTCGCCAAACTTGCATTGGGGATATTCTTCGCGTCGGTCCTGGCCGAGCGTGCTGAGCTGCTGGCAACCGGCACTCGGCGGTTCGGACGTTGGCTCGTGCTCGAACCGAAGTACCTGGCCCCTCTGCTGGCTGCGTGGGGCGTGTCGTTGCTGGTGCTTCTTGCAGAAAATGACCTCGGTTCGTCCTTCCTGTTCTTTGCGCTTTTCGTGGGCTTGCTGTGGGTCGCAACGGGCAGAGCTGCCTATCTTGTCGTGGGGGCCGTGCTGTTCATTTGCGGCGCCGTGTTCGCTCTCGATGTGATCCACCATGCGCAAACCCGAGTCCAGGCGTGGTTGGACCCGTGGGCACATTTTGCTACGTCGGGCTACCAGATAATCGAAGGTTGGTTCGCTCTCGGCGCCGGAGGCATGTGGGGCCTCGGGCCAGGACAGGGGAACCCCGGGATAATCCCTGAGGCCTCGACCGATTTCATATTCGCGACGATCGGTGAGGAAATCGGGCTCGTCGGCGTGAGCGCCCTACTTATCGCATACCTGTTGATGGTCGGCTCGGGGCTCAGGGTCGCCGTACGCTCCCAGCGGTCTTTCACCAAGCTCGTCGCGACTGGCTTTTCTTTGCTGATGGCCGTGCAGGTTTTCGTGGTGGTCGGAGGTATAACCAGGCTCATACCGATCACAGGTATCACACTTCCCTTTGTTTCCTACGGAGGCTCGTCGCTCGTTTCCAATTACATCCTGCTCGCGATCTTGCTTCGCATTTCGAACGACAATGCGGCCGAGCAAGCACTCGCCGCCGAGCGGGTGATGGGCGCCACCTCCCCCGCCACCTCCCCAGCCTTCGCGCGGGAAAGCAGTGAGGCCGCAGCTTTGCGTGAGACCGGGGTAATAAAGCTGTGACGGACGTGAACTCGCGGGTGCGCGCCGTTGGGGCCGGGGCGGCCGTCCTGGTCATGGTCCTGTTCGTCCAGCTCAATTACCTTCAGGTGTTCGACGCAACTTCACTCGACAACAACCCTCACAACACGCGCGACATCATCGCTGAGTTCGTGCAGCCTCGCGGCGCCATCATTTCTGCAGATGGCGTCACCCTGGCTCAGTCGTTGCCCACCAAAGACCAGTACAAGTACCAGCGTGTGTACCCCGAGGGAGCACTTTTCGGCCAACTGACAGGGTACTTTTCGCTCACCTACGGCACCGACGGCTTAGAGGACGAGTACAACTCCGTCCTGACTGACACCAACAACTCCCTGACGGTCCCAGGGAACATTTCCCAGCTGAAGAAGTTCTTCACCGCGCAACCTTCGCCCGACAACCTGCAACTGACAGTACTGTCCAGCCTTCAGGAGCTCGCGGCTAAGGAGCTCGCTGGCCGGGCGGGGGCAGTGGTGGCCCTCGTCCCCAAGAC
>DATKHZ010000484.1:0-4592 GCA_035509995.1 Acidimicrobiales bacterium
TCCCCGAGATCGAAGGGGTTTCTTGCGCCGCTCCTTCTTTCTGCGAAGCGGTCGGCATTGGAGGCGGGGGCGCTCCGATCGCCGGCCAAGGATCGCCCCTTGCCGGCACCGGTGCGTTCATCGAGGGTTGGGATGGCCGGGCGTGGTCCCTCCAGCGTGCCGCCGGCGCCGACTTAGGCGACCTCCAGGCTGTCTCTTGCCCATCCCGAAAATTCTGCGAAGCGGTGGGCACCCCGTACGGCAGCGTGGCGGTGGCGGAGACTTGGGACGGGCACGAGTGGTCTTACAAACTGTTCAGACTGCCAGCCACCGCCAACTCGGCAGAGTTGTCGACCGTTTCTTGCGCCACCGTCCGGGACTGCATCGCCACCGGCGTGACGATGGGCGCGTATGTGGAAGCCTGGGACGGTACGAGCTGGCGGTCGGAGCGTTTGCCTGTCTCGGGATCGCTATTGCTGTACAGCGTGTCCTGTCGCGATACAAGCTTTTGCGAGGTAGTGGGAGAGCGGGTCAGGACAGGTCAGGGCACGACATTATTAACCCCACTGGCCGAAGCATGGGACGGCACGTCCTGGCAGGAACAGCCAATTCACGTGGCGTAGTTTGTCGACCTGAGGCGGGTTCCCGACTCAAGTGGGTGCGAGTTCGATCTTTTCCTGGAGCCGCACCATGAGACTGTCAAATTGCACGAGCCAGGAGGGCTCGTCCTCGGCCGCAGCCAAGGATGGCGGAGGCCGAGGTTCTGCGATTTGACAGGCGGGGGATCGCCAATCGGGCACTGTTGGTTAGCCCCCCGCACAGGGGGGCTGACTGCCCCATGCCCGTATCGGGACTGATGTTGAGCGGGGAGCGACTACATCACCGTGCGCACCTGGGCTTCACGACCAGCCTGTACGCGTCGGCGTCACAGTTCAATTCCGTAACTCTGGTCGCGCTCGTGAGAAATGCCGAGACGGCGCGCCTGCTCGCGCTCCTTCAGTAGCTCCCAGCTGCGCTGGCGCTCGTTTTCTTCCGCGCGCTCGATGATCCGGTCGAGCTCAGCTAGCCGGCTCGGGACCTCGGGGTGCCGTGCGAGGAACTCCTCCCGGGAAGTACGAGCTTGCTCGAGCCGAGCGGCCTCAGAGCCCAGTCGCCCCCGCTCGGCTTCGAGGCGCGTGGCGTATGGCCCGGCAGTGTATTCCCAAGCGGTAAGGGCTTTGTCGAAGCGGTCACCCGCGGCCGCGAGCGCTCGTCGGGCCTTGTGGCGCGACCACCGACCGAGCTCTCGGCGCTCCAACAACTCTTCTGCTCTTTGGTGCTCGACAGCGGCCTCCCGGACGTCTCGTGCCGCCTGGCCGGCGCCGGTGTGCGCCCAGCGGCCGGCGCCGTCGTAAAGGTCCGCAATATCTCGCTCCACAGCATTGCTTTGCCGACGTACATGGTCGAGCTGGTGGGAGAGGTCTGCTGGCACCGAGCGCGACAGTTGCATGCGCTCGGCGTAAAGCTCGACAAGAGAGCTCTCCGCTTCGTTGCCGATGGCCCAGGACTGGCGGCGCTCGTCGCCCCAAGCCCATTCAAGGCGGGAGGCTGCTTGCGTTAGGTCCGGCGCGACGAGGTGGACGTGGCTTTCGCCTCGGGCACGGCTCATGGCCACGTAGGTGAGCTCACGTCCACCCCCGTCTTCGAGCGCGTAGGTGACGTCGACCGTGGCACCTTGCGAACGATGGGCGGTGGTGGCATACGCGTGGGCAAGTTTGTCGCTGCCGATGTCCTCGGGGCCTAGGTGCAACGTGGTGCCCTCAGGCGTGCGAGTGACCAGAGAATTAGCTCCAGACTCAACCGAAACGACCGCTGCGCGCTGCGACGTCACCCACGCGCCGCCCGGTCCGGGTGCCAAGGTGATGACCCGGTCGCCGGCTCGGTAGCTCCGGCGACCGGGTGCCGTTAGCTCAGGACCTGACAGTTCCCCTAGCTTTTCCCAGGCTTGCCGGGCGGCCCGGTTCAGAGCCTCGACGCTGTCACGGTGGTAGGCGACGAGGAGAGCTTCGCGTCCCGCGGCCACGTCGTCGGCCCACGCCTTCACCATTTCGGACATCGCCATGTCTTTGCTCGGTGCTGCGTGCACACGTCCGTGCTCCCTGTACCAGTTGACGGCGCTAGGGACGTGACCTGCGCGGAGGTGGTAGAGGGCATGGCGCTCGGCCGGGTCACGCTGTCTCAAGTTGTCCGTGAGTGTCCAGAGGGCGCGAGGGTGACGGGAGACCAGGGCTTCGAGCGCGCCGCCTGGGCCGACCGAGCCAAGCTGGCGATAGTCGCCTACCGCGACCATCTTCGCCCCCGAGGACTCCACTGCCGCCAACAGTTTGCCGACGTCGGTGTCCGATGTCATCGAGCCCTCGTCCAGGACGAGGACGTGGCGTGGGCTGAGCACTTCACGGCCATGCTCGATGCGCCATGTGAGCGACGCCACTGTTCGAGAGGTAACGCCGGCGCCCTCCCCGAGGGCCTTTGCTGCCTGGCCAGAGGTTGCAGCCCCGAGGACTTTGTAGCCGGCAGCTTCGAAACCTTCCCGCACGGCCGAAAGGGTGCTCGTTTTGCCAGAGCCGGCAACTCCGACGACCAGGTCTAACGAGTGCCCCGAAGTGAGAAGCCCCTTGGCGACTTCGGCCTGTCTCTCGGTGAGACGGAAGCCGCGGGCGAGCTCTGTCCGACGAACCGCCGCAGCTGCCTCCTCGGGGCTGAGCGCCGGGCCGGGGCGCTCCGCCAGGATGTGAGCGAGGTCTGCGATACGGCGCTCGTCTTCGACGACGCAGGCTGCCGCCCAAACAGGCTCCCTGGCGCGGGAAACGAGCGGCAGGGCGATCGCGCTCTCGTGCGTAAGCACCTTGTCGACTGCGCTGTCCAGGAACGAGACGGGAAGGCCGTGCAGGTGAGGGGCTACGGCGACGACGACGTCGGCGCGGCTGAAGGTCTTCTCCAGAGCGAGCCGCCCGCCAGGGCCGAGCAGCTCGGCTGCAAGGCCATCGAGGACGTCCCTGCTTGGCGGCTCGTAAGCAAGGCCAGCGCGCTCGACCTCGGCGGCCAGTTCCGGGGCTGGGTAGCCGGCTCGAGACAGCTCCTCCCTCCAGCGCGGCACGAGTTCCTCGACGCTCTCGTGGCTTTTGCGGTCCCGTGTAGCGCGCGCGGCCACGGAGCGGGAGCGGTAGGAGGCGTCAGGGCCGACGGCCGTTTCGATCTGGGCCGAGCGGTTGGCGTGGACTTCCCAGGCCTCTTTGGGGATGCCCGAGATCCCCCAACCACCCAGGCGCCCCGAGCGCCCTGAGTCAGCTTCGATCCCGTAGCCGAGCTCTACAGCCTTGGCGGCTGCGGCCATGCGGCCGACGGCGGTGGCAGCGTGGAGGTGGTCTCGGAGGAGGCCGGTGTCGAGGGCTTTCCACCCGCCTCTTTCGTCGCCCATACGGACCAAATTCGCTACGAGCACATGGTCGTGGACCTGGGGGTCACCGGCTCTTGTCGTCGCATGACGGGACACGGCCCAGGTGAGGCCTTCTGTGGGAGTGCGCAGCTGTGCACGCCCACGTCTGCCGCCTTGGTCCTGTACGACCTCGTCGAGGTAGCCCATGGTGGCGTCGCGCTCGGCGTCGAGGATCATGTGCATGTCTTCGGCGCGCCCTATCACACCCAGCTCTGATATCGACTTGTGAGGGCTGACAACGAGCTCCATGCCCGGGCGCTTGCAGTGGACGAGGCGCTCGCCGCTCTCGGGGTGGCGTGCACCGCTTGTGCCGAAAATGGCCCTCCACTCGGCGAGGTCGACTTCCCCGTCGAGGCCGAGCCGGGAAGCGCCGGCGCCGCCCCAGGCCATCGGCGTCTCGCCTCGGGAAGCGTAGTACTCGAGGGCGTGGCCGACGGGGTCGTCCTCTCGGCCAAGGACCGTGCGCTCGTGGTACCCGACAGAGTCAACGCCCATCATCCGCATCCACGCCACCGGCCCGCACCTTCTCCAGTTAATAGCAAGGTCAATAGGACCTTCACAACGGGACGTTGTAATCGTGTTCCAAATGACTTTGTCTTTTTACTCCTTGGGCTGAGCGCTGTAAAGCAATTTCTGGTGACCGGTAAGTCACGGACAATAGCGGATAATTAGGGTTGTCACGCCTTGAGGCTTCCTGAGCGGTCTGCAACCCGTGCGGCAAGTATCCAAGCGGGACAGGGACCTTCACCGGGGCCAGGCGCGAGTAGCGCACGAACACCTCGCTCCCGCGGGTGCGCTGATGAGGAGCCTCAAGTTAGTGCGGTGCCGCTCTTAGGAGAATGGCGGTAACAAGGGATAATAACGGGCACTGTGGGGTAGCCCGAGCACGGTCCAAATTGCTCCGGCGCACTGAGTTGCGAACACAGAGCCTGGAAAGGTGCGGCAGCGGTAGGGCAGGCGGGTGGACCGCCGATGGCCCGGACGAGACGGGAGGAGCACTACCGTCATCGTCAAGATAGGCCGCCGGGGACACGGCAGGTGGGAGAGGCTTTTCAAATTCTCTGTTAGCTTTCGCCGTCTCGCGACCCAAAGAGTAGGTGTGGGGGCTCGAACGGGCTGGTTGCCAGACCGGTGACGG
>DATKHZ010000485.1:0-4889 GCA_035509995.1 Acidimicrobiales bacterium
ACCCGACGGTCCCTAAAGAAGCAACGGTCCCTAGCCGAACAACAGTCCCTAGTGGAGGAACCGTATTGAGGTATCCCTCCGAACGGCCCTAGGGTAGCGCAGTGACCGACCGTCCTCCGTACCGTCTTCCAAGAAATGTGCTGCCTAAGCACTATGCGCTGGTCCTGTCGCCGGACTTCGGCCGGGCCAGCTTCGATGGCGAAGCAGCTATCGAGCTGCAGGTGACCGAAACCACAACTGAGATTGTCCTCAACGCCACCGAGCTCGAGATCAGCGAGGTGCACCTCTTCCAGGACGCGGGCAAAGACCTGTCCGCGAGCGTTTCATACCTGCCCGAAGAGGAGCAGGCTTCCATCCTCCCCTCCGAGCCCATCGAAGCTGGGCACTGGACGTTACGCCTCCGTTTTTCCGGGAAGCTCAACGACCTCCTGCATGGCTTTTACCGCAGCAAGTTCAAGGGGGAAGGCACCGAAGAGTCCTGGATAGCCGCCACCCAGTTCGAGGCTACAGACGCAAGGCGGGCGTTCCCGTGCTGGGACGAACCCGATTTCAAGGCGACTTTCGGTATCACGATCGTGGCCGACGAGGGCCTGACCGTGCTCTCCAACGCCCGCGAAATCTCTTCGGAAACTGTCGCGGGCGGCAAGCGCCGGGTGCGGTTCGCGGACACCATAAAGATGTCGACCTACCTGGTGGCCATGGTGATCGGGCCTTTCGAGCTGACAAGCCCGATCGACGTGGACGGCGTGCCTCTGCGCATCGTTTCTGTCCCGGGCCGGGGCCCGCTTACGGGCCTCGCGGAGGCGGCGGCGGCGCACTCGCTTTCATTTCTCCGTAATTACTTCGGGATGCCTTACCCCGCAGACAAGCTCGACCACATCGGGATTCCCGACTTCGCCTCGGGCGCCATGGAAAACCTGGGCCTGGTCACGTACCGGGAGACGGCCCTGCTCGTGGGCGTAGAAAGCTCGCAGGTCGAACGGCAACGAGTTGTCTCGACGGTCGCTCACGAAACAGCCCACATGTGGTTCGGCGACCTGGTCACGATGCGGTGGTGGGAAGGCATCTGGTTGAACGAGGCTTTTGCCACTTTCATGGAGCTCCTCACTACCGACGCCTTCGAGCCGCGCTGGCAGATCTGGACCACCTTCGGGGTCGACCGGGCGGCCGCCCTTTCAACCGACAGCCTGCGCTCCAGCCGCGCGATCGAGTACCCGGTGGGCAGGCCCGAGGAAGCCGAGGACATGTTCGACGTCATCACTTACGACAAGGGTGGGTCGGTCCTGCGCATGATCGAGCGCCACCTCGGTGACGACACGTTCCGCCGGGGCCTCAACCTGTACCTCGACAAGCACCGCTACTCGAACACCGTGACTACGGACCTGTGGGACGCGCTCGAAGTCGCTTCCGGCCAGCCGGTGCGGGCGACGATGGGCACCTGGGTCAACCAGCCCGGTCACCCCGTCGTCTCGGTCGAGCCCGCAAATGGCGGTACGGACCTCGAGCTGTCGCAGCGCCGCTTCCTGCTTGACGGAGGCTCGGACGACGGCGCGAGCTGGGTTGTCCCGGTGAGCCTGCGCTACCAGACCTCGGATGGCTCGGTCTACCACCAGCAGCTACTGCTCGAGGGCGCCTCGATCACGGTCAACCTCAAGGAAAAACCCCTCTGGGTGCTCGTAAACGAGGGGGCCTGGGGGGTTTACCGCGTCCGTTACAGCGACGAGCTGCGCAAGAGCCTGATCGGGGCGTTGGGCCAGCTGGACGACAGGGAGCGCCTGAGCTTGGCCGCTGACACATGGTCGGCGACGGTCGCAGGGTTGGCGCCCCTCGAAAACGCCCTGGAGCTGTGGTCTGCTCTAGGTCCCGAACGCGATCCTGACGTCTGGTGGGCATTGTCCGGCGCGCTCGGGCTCCTCGAGCTCGTGGCCGGCGAACAGGAGCTCCCACTGGTGCGCCAACTCGTCCGGCACCTCGCAGGCGGGACCTTCGCGGAAGTCGGCTGGGCCCCCTCCGGCGGGGCCGAGGACACGCCTCGCCAGGCTCGTTTGCGGGCCCGGTTGGTCACACTGCTGGGGACCATGGGGGCCGATGAAGACGTTCGCGCCGAGGCCCGCCGCCTCTTCGCCGATGCTGAGGCCGGGGGCGCGCCACTGCCGCCAGATCTTGCCACAGCGGTAGCTCATGTGGTGGCCGCTGGGGGTGGGAGCGAGGACTGGGAAGCGCTCCACTCCAAGTACAAGAAGGCTGCCACGCCTCAGGATGAGGTCCGATACCTGCACGCCCTCTCGGAGTTCACCGACCCTGGGCTGCTCAGCCGGTCGATCGACCTCGCGTTCTCCGACGAGGTGAGATCGCAGGATGCTCCCTACCTGCTGGCTGGCATCCTCGCAAGTCGAGAGGGCTGCGTACTGGCCTGGGATGCCGTCGAGCAGCACTGGGACGAAATGCTGAAGCTCTGGCCGCCCAACACCATCCATCGCATGCTCGACTCTTTGCCATCCCTCGTCGCAGCCGGCGACGACGCGGTGAGCCGCGCGTTCTCCTGGCTTGACGAGCACCCCCTCGTACGTGGAGAGCGCAAGGTAGCCCAGGCGCGCGAACGTCTCGGGGTCAACGTCGCGTTCCGCCGACGCGTTGCAGGACGGCTCGCCGCCCTGCTGGCTGCCTCGTCGTAGGGAGCTCCTTGAAACCAGCAGGAGGCGGTCGGGGGTCTTCTTCATGGCCCATCACCGTTTTTGCGACAGACGACTGCTCCACCCAGCTCACGTGGCCAGCTTCTCCCGCAGAGGGGCTCCAGATCCAAGTCGGTCCTACCGTGGTACGGCCAACCCCCGCGCCGCTAGCCGAGCTCGTGCTCGACGAAGGCGGCAGTCGCCGGCCTCCCAGCGACGGGGCCCACCGCTACTTTCGGGGCCGCCGCCTCCTCGATGCGACATGGCCGTCGGGGCCGGGCTCCGTCGTCGTCGACGGGTTGGCGCCGGCAAGCACCTACGACGTCGTCGCCAGCGCGACCGACGTGCCTAGCTTTCTCGTTGCACGCGTCAAGACGCTGCCATCGCCGGGCGGGCGGCTGCTGTGCAAGTTCGCTTCCGTAAGCGATGTGCACATCGGCGAAAAGCACTTCGGCGTGCTCGGAAGGATCCACGACCCAGGCGAGAACGTCCCTGGCGCGGAACCCTATCCGGTCAAGTCGCTGCGGGCCGCCATCGCCGAAGCCAAGGCGTGGGGCGCAGAACTGCTTGTGGTAAAAGGAGATCTGACGCGCGAGACGGTCCCCGCAGAAGTGCGCGACGCCGGGAGGGTACTGGCAACGAGCCCGGTACCGCTGGAGGTGATCCTCGGCAACCACGACAACAAGTGGGGGGTCGATGTCCGCGGGATCCTCGCGAGCCAGGGCGTGCCCGTGTCGTGGCAACCCCGCGTCCATGACTTGCCCGGTTTGAGATTGGTGCTGATGAGCACGGCGCACGGGGACCCCCGCTTCCACGGCGGCCAGCTCCCGGCGAAAGTGAGCGAGCAGATCGCCGCCCTTGCCCGGGCGGCACCGGGGCCTGCGTGGGTCTGCTTGCACCACCCACCGGAGATGCTCCCGTTCCCGACTGTGTACCCACCGGGCTTGCCGTTCGGCGAGAGCCGCCGGCTGCTCGAGGCGCTCGCCGCGCCTGAGCAGCCCGCGACGTTCCTAACGTGCGGCCACCGCCATAGGAACCGGCGCTACGGCTACGGACGGCTGGTGGTGACTGAGGTTGGTTCCACCAAGGACTACCCCGGAGTGTGGGCCGGTTACAAGGTCTTCGAGGGCGGCATCATCCAACTTGTACGGCGGACCGCACGCCAAGACGTGATCGCCTGGACCGAGGCGACGCGCCGTGCCGTGAACGGGCAGTGGCGCCGATGGTCGCCGGGGCGGCTGGCGGACCGCTGCTTCACTGTGGAGTGGGCAGCGCTGGCGACGGGGTCGAGCGGGCGACGGGGTCGAGCGGGCGACGGGCGGAGCTAACGCGACCGGTGTTTACTCCGGCCGGCTGAGCCGCGCGATCCTGGCCTCGACGGCTGCCAGACGCTCCTGCGCAGCGGCGTGCAGGATCTCGGCTTGTTCGTAGAGATCAGCGGCGGCCTCTATACCGAGCTCACCGCTGGCCAACCGGCTCGTCACAAGCTCCAAAGCGGCGAGGAGCTCCTCGAAAGTGAGCCCCTCCAACGGCTTGTCGACCCCGCACAACTTGGGGTCGAAGCGCTGCGGCGCCGCCTCCTCGTTGCTCTGAGGGTCGGTCTCGCTCATCTGTGGGCCTGCCTCATCTGCGGGCCTTGCTTTCTGTGGGCCTGGCTCATCTGCGGGCCTTGCTCATCTGCCGGCCCCGGGGTGAGGGCCGGGGGCTTCGACCCGGGCGGCGATAAGGCCCCGCGCCACGGTGACCTCGACGACTTCACCCGGAGCGACCTGGTCGGGGTCACGGACCACCATGCCGTCGACGCGACGCACCACCGCAAAGCCCCGCTCCACCACGTGTTGCGGCGAAAGCGAGCGAGCATGGCGTTGCAGTGCGCCCAGGTCGCGCCGGCGCGATGCAAGGCTCGCGAGCACTGGCCGGCGCCAATCACAGGTTTCGAGCCTTTGGCGGCAGCGCTCAGCAGCATGGCCGGGGTGCTCGCGAGCAATCCGGTCACCTGCATGGCGCAGCCTGCTCGTCGCTCGTTCTATGCCGGCCACAAGCGCCCCCTCGACCTCCGCACGCTTAAGCCTTTCCCGGCCTAGCTCGCCTTGGCTGCGGACGCTGCGGGAAGCTATCGCCAGGATCCGTACGAGGTCCCCCAACAGCGCGTCGCGGTCGGGCACGACGGCATGAGCCGCCATCGATGGGGTCCCAAAGCGTTGGTCTGCAACCTCA
>DATKHZ010000486.1:0-2902 GCA_035509995.1 Acidimicrobiales bacterium
CGAGCGCCGCCCAAATCCTTGGGACTGCGAGAGCCGAACCGTTCAACGTGTCGCAAATCTGAGTGGGGCCGCCCCCTTTCGGCCTGTAGCGGATCGACGCCCGTCTTGCCTGGTAGTCGCTGAACCACGACACCGACGAAACTTCGAGCCACATGTCACATCCCGGGGCGTACACCTCGACGTCGAATTGACGCGCTTGCGACTGGCCAAGATCCCCTGTGCAAATGGACACTATCCGGTAAGGGAGGCCGAGCGCCTCGGCTGAAGCAGTTGCTCGCTCGAGGATCTCCATGTGCAGAGCGGCCGATTGGTCGCGCGTGCAAATGGCGAGTATTTCGACCTTGTCGAACTCATGGACTCGCAACAGACCTCTGGTGTCCCGCCCGGCTGCGCCGGCTTCGCGGCGGTAACAGGGTGTATAGGCCATCAATCGTAGAGGTAGCTGTTCTTCGGGGATGATCTCGTTCGCCCGCATCGAGGTGAGCGGTACCTCAGCTGTCGGCACCGCCCAGAGGTCGTCGCGCTCGAGGTGATATGCGTCGTCGGCGAACTTGGGCAGCTGCCCGACCGCCTCCAGCGAAGGGGTGCGTACCAGCGTCGGTGGCCTTATTTCGGTGTAGGCGTCCGCGTTGCGGTCGAGCGCCAGCTGGCAAAGAGCCCTGACCAGGGTGGCACCCAGGCCCTTGAACAGGGGGAACATCGAACCTGCGATCTTGGCGCCTCGTTCGAGGTCGAGGATTTCGAGCTCGGTGCCTATGTCCCAGTGGGGCACCCTCTGGTGCGGGCCGTACCGTGAAGGGTCGTACCCGACGGTCTGCAGGATCACGTTGTCGGCCTCCGACATGCCGTCCGGAGCCTCGTCCGACGGGAGGTTGGGCAGCCGCAACATTGCGTCGCGTAGGAGCGTTTCGATCGATGAACTTTTCTGTTCCGCGGCCGCCAGTTCTTCGCCGAGGCGCTTACTTTCTTCGCGCAGGGCTACGGCGCCGGCGTCACCAGAGCGCATAGCGTCGCCGACTTGCTTCGAGAGCACCTTGATGCGCGCACGGAGCTCGTCGGTTTTGCTGGCGATCCGGCGGTGCTCGGCGTCCAGAGCCGCAGCGTGTTCTACCTCTTCGGCCGGGACGCCCTTGCGAGCCAGGGAAGCCTTCGTAGCTTCGAGCTCAACCCGAAGCCGGCGCAGGTCGATCACCTGCTCGAAGCTAACAGGTGGAGATGGCCCCCTTTAGAACCATTTATTGCCGCGGGAAAGCTACGGTCAGCGTGTGACTTCAGGTCGTGTGAGCTCAGGTCTCGCTCCCGCGGTCGAGATCCGTTCGCTACGAGTGCGGTACGGGGACGTCATGGCCGTGGACGACCTCGACCTGGTCGCGGACAGAGGGCAGGTGATCGCACTGCTCGGCCCCAACGGAGCCGGCAAAACGAGCACCCTGGAAGTGGCCGAAGGCTACCGCCGCCCTTCTGGTGGGGAGGTCCGGGTGTTCGGCCTCGACCCGGTCGCCGACCGGCGTCACCTTTCCCCGCGTGTAGGAGTGATGCTCCAGCGGGGCGGGGTTTATTCGGGCATGGGCCCGCGGGAGGCGTTGCAGCTGTTTGCCAGCTACTACAGGTCCCCCGATGAGCCCGAGCGGCTGATCGACCTCCTCGGGCTGGCCAGGGTTGCCCGCACCCCGTGGCGGCGGCTCTCAGGCGGCGAGCAGCAGCGCCTGTCGTTGGCGCTGGCCCTGGTAGGCCGCCCCCGGGCACTGTTCCTAGACGAGCCCACATCGGGTGTCGACCCCGAGGGCCGCCAGCTGATGCGCCACGTGATCAGCGACCTGCGTGACAACGGCGCTTGCGTGCTGCTTACGACCCATGAGCTGGAGGAGGCAGGGCGGCTGGCGGACCGGCTCATCGTCATCGACCGGGGCCGCCTCGTGGCTGCGGGGACACAGGACGAGCTGGCCGCGCTTGCGGGCCACGCCGAGGTGCGCTGGTCCACGACGCCGGCTCTCGAAATCGCCGCGCTGCAGGCAGAGCTCGGCGCTCGGGTCTGGGAGGAGCGGCCTGGCGAGTACGTGGCTGCTGTGACCGGGACGCCAACTGTCGTTGCGGCTATTGCCAACTGGCTTGCAGACAACCGCCTCCCGCTCGCTGCAATGCGAGCCGGACGGCCGGCGCTCGAGGACGTCTACCTGCGCCTTACGAAAGATGCCGGCGCGCAGCAGGACGCGGGTGCGCAGAAATGAAGGCATTGCTGGCACAGGCCGCCGCCGAGACGCGTATGACCCTGCGCCGAGGTGAGACCCTTCTGCTCACGCTCGGGGTACCGGTCGGGTTGCTGGTTTTCCTGTCTGTCACGAAGGTCCTGCCCGCGCCCGGGGACCAGAACAGCTTCCTGGTCCCCGGGATCCTCGCCCTCGCGATCATGTCGACCAGCCTCGTTAGCCTTGGGATAGCTACCGCGTTCCAGCGCGAGTACAAGGTGCTCAAACGGCTGGGTGCGACGCCGCTAGGGAGGCCTCGCTTGGTCATGGCCAAGATCCTGGCGGTACTCCTGGTCGAGTTGCTGCAAGCGGTGGTGGTCCTCGCTGCAGGCCTGCTGCTCGGGTGGCGGCCCGGGGCAACGGTGGAGTTGTCCTGCTGCCTCGCCGCGTTCGGGGCGTCCGTGGCCGGCACGGCAGGGTTCTCCGGCCTCGGGCTGCTCCTGGCCGGGAGGCTGCGCGCCGACGCCGTGCTGGCTGTGGCCAACGGGCTGTGGGTGGGCCTGTTCCTGCTCGGCGGGATGGTCTTCCCCCTGTCCAAGCTGCCATCGGGCCTGAGGTCGGTCGCTGACACCTTGCCGGCATCTGCCCTCGCCGAGGCGCTGCGAGCTTCGATCGGAGCGGGCGCGGGTGTGCCGGGCCACGCTTGGGTGGTCTTG
>DATKHZ010000487.1:0-6773 GCA_035509995.1 Acidimicrobiales bacterium
CGATCTCCTAACAGTTCGCGGCGGGCATAGGGGTGCATGAGCGAGGGTGCGGGGGGGTGTGAGGGGGAGTGCAGCGGGAGTAGCAAGCTCCCACCTTGGCGCGCGAGTATCGAATCGTAGCCTACGACGAAGATCTCGCCAACCGGATCCGCGATCTTGTCGCGGGTGAACCAGGGCTGACCGAACAGAAGATGTTCGGAGGCCTCGGCTTCCTTGTCGGCGGCAATATGGCGGTCGCGGCGAGCGGCCAAGGTGGCCTGATGGTCCGGGTCAGCCCCGTGCAGTCAGCAGATCTGGTCGCCAACACGCCCGCGTACGTCGCCGAGATGGGCGGTCGGGAGATGCTCGGCTGGCTCCGGGTCGACATCGAGCACCTCCGAGACGCCGACGAGCTGGCCGAGTGGGTCGAGCGCGGCACTAAGTTCGCTCGCTCGCTGCCGCCAAAGAAGCCAAAGAGGTAGCGCTCCCAGCTGAACGCGAGAGCGGTTATGGCTTATTGCTGCGGCAGCCCAATGTGCCGACGGACCTCACGGGCGGCAAGGACCATGTTGGCCAGCGCCGGGCGCACTTCCTCCCAGCGCCTGGTCTTCAGGCCACAGTCGGGGTTCACCCAGAGGCGCTCGGCGGGCACCACGTCGAGGGCGCGGACGAGCAGCTCGACCATTTCCGACGTCTCGGGTACGCGAGGCGAATGAATGTCCCATATCCCCGGGCCGATCTCGTTGGGGTACTCGAAATCGTCGAAGGCACCCAGTAGCTCCATCCGCGAGCGCGATGCCTCGATCGATATGACGTCAGCGTCGAAAGCGGCGATGGCCTCGATGATGTCGTTGAACTCGCCGTAGCACATGTGGGTGTGGATCTGAGTCTCGTCCCGGGCCCCGGAAGAAGCCAGCTTGAAGGCCCCGACGGCCCACTCCAGGTAGTCCTTGCGCTCCCCCGCATGCAAAGGCAGGCCCTCGCGTAGAGCCGGCTCGTCGATCTGGATGACCTTGATGCCCGCTGCCTCCAAGTCGGCGACCTCGTCCCGGATCGCAAAGGCCAGCTGGCGGGCTGTGACCGCGTGCGGCTGGTCGTTACGCACGAACGACCACCGCAGGATGGTGACGGGCCCCGTCAGCATCCCCTTCACCGGGCGGTCGGTCAAGGACTGGGCGTAGGAAGCCCACTCGACCGTCATCGGCGCGGGGCGCTGGATATCGCCCCAAATGATGGGGGGCTTCACGCAGCGGGAGCCGTAGCTCTGCACCCACCCGTTGGCTGTGACTGCGCAGCCCTCGAGCAAGTCGCCGAAGTACTCGACCATGTCGTTGCGCTCAGGCTCGCCGTGGACCAGCACGTCAAGGTCGGTCTCCGCCTGGAAGGCCACGGCCCCGTCGATGTAGGTCCTCAAACCCGCTTCGTAGGCCTCCCGGCCGACGCTCCCCTGCCGGTACTGGGCACGGAGCGATCGCAGAGCCGGGGTCTGGGGGAACGACCCGATAGTGGTCGTCGGGAGGACCGGGAGCCCCAAGTGTGCCCTCTGGGCCCCACGACGTGCCTTATAAGGACTGGAGCGGTGCTGCGAGGCCGGGTCGTACTCATTCAGGCGCCGCGCGACAGCGGAGTCATGGGCCAACGGTGAGCCCGCCCTGGAGGCGAGGGCGGCGGCTGCCGCGGCAAGCTCTTCCTCGATCGCTTCGCGGCCCTCGTTGAGCCCTCGCACCAGGGTTCGGACCTCGCCGAGGCGTTCGGTAGCAAAGGCGAGCCAGCTCCTAAGTTCGGGCTCGAGAGAGCCCTCGGAGCTGAGGTCGACCGGCAGGTGCAATAGCGAGCACGATGGCGCCACCAACAGGCGGTCTGGCCCGAGCACCCGCCGCGCCGCTTCGAGCCTGGTCAGCGCCGCCTTGAGGTCGGTCCGCCAGACATTGCGGCCGTCGACGACGCCGAGCGATAGCGCCAGCGTGGCGGGGGCGCGGTCCAGGGCGATGTCCACCTGCGCCGGGTCGGCCACGGCGTCCAGGTGCAAAGCGTCGATCGGGAGGGCCAAGGCCGTGGGCAGGTTGTCGCCCAGCCCGGTGAAATAAGTGGCTACAAGAAGGCGCAATTGCGGGACCGCCTCGCGGAGCGCCGCGTAGGTGAACGCGAACGCGGCACGCTGGCTCTCGTCAAGGTCGAGGCTCAGGACCGGCTCGTCCATCTGGGCCCAGCTCGCCCCCGCTCCCTGGAGGGACGTGAGCAGCTCGGCGTAGACCTCGCACAGCGCGGGGAGCAGGTCGAGGCTGGACCCGCGGGCATCGAGGTACTTCGACAACATCAGGAACGACACCGGGCCGAGCACTACCGGCCGGGTGGAGATGCCGAGGGCGGCTGCCTCTCGCATCTCGTCGACCGGTCTGGTCGACGAGAGAGCAAAGCGTTGGCCCGCCGAGAGCTCGGGGACGAGGTAGTGGTAGTTGGTGTCGAACCACTTGGTCATTTCGAGCGCGGTTACGCTGCGGTCCCCCAGCGCCCCGCCCCGCGCCATGGCGAAATAACGGTCCAGCGACGTGGCCCCGGGGCCGACCTGGTAGCGCTCGGGCACCGCCCCCACCGTCACGGCTGCGTCGAGGACGTGGTCATAGAGCGAGAAGTCACCCGAAGGGACATGGTCGATGCCGAGCCCAGCCTGTAGCCGCCAGTGGCGCTCGCGCAGACCCGCCGCGGTCTGTTCCAGCTCGACGGCCGGCACCTTCCCGGCCCAGTACGACTCGAGCGACTTCTTCAGCTCGCGGTGAACTCCCATACGGGAAAAACCAAGGTTCGAGGCGAGTACAACCATAAGTGCCCTACCTCCGTACTCGTGACCGTTACCTGCTGAGGAGCGGTTATCAACTCACGAGTCGTCGACTATCCGCGCGGCGGATGCCAGGCTACCAGGGCGCCCCGGTGGTCTCCTTGGTAATTTCCCGTCGGTGCTTTGGGTACTAATCGGCTATGAGCGTTAACCGGCTTTGAGTATTAGTCGGCTTTGAGTGTTAGTCGGCTTTGAGTGCTAATCGCACGCTTGAGCCCAAGGGCGCGTAGCCCCGACCGGGGAGGCGCCGCAAGTACTCAAGATCCGGGACCGAGCGGAGTACGGTTCACCACGTGAGCGCTGAGGGCCCCGTCGAAATGAACCTGAAGCAGGCGGCGGCGGCTCTCGGGGTGCACTACATGACCGCCTACCGGTACGTCCGCACGGGACGGCTCAGAGCCCGCAGGGCCGGCACAGAGTGGGTGGTGCACCCCGACGACCTCAGCGCCTTCTCTACTGAGCGCGGGCTCTCTGCAGAGCGTGGGCTCTCGACCGAGCGTGGGCTCTCGGGATCACGCGCCGATGAGGCCGGGCCCGGGGTTGACTGGCGGGACCGGCTAAGGCGGACCCTCGTGACCGGGGATGAGACGGCAGCATGGCGGGTGCTCGAACAGGCTCTTGCCGCCGGGCTTCGCCCCGCTGACTGTTACCTCGGGCTATTGGTGGGGGCGATCGACGACATCGCCGAGCGTTCGACTGCACCGATTGGCCCTGTCGCTGAGGAGTACCTGGCCACAGCCACTGCGGCCCGCCTTGCCGCCCGGCTCGGCGCCCGGTTCCGCCGGCCGGGGCGCAGCCGCGGGACCGTCGTCTTCGGTGCCGTTCTGGGTGAGTACCACACCCTGGCCATCTCCGTCGTCGCAGACCTCGTCCGCCTGCAAGGGTTCAGCTGCCTGGAGCTGGGGGCCAACGTGCCGCCCGAGGCGTTCGCTGGTGCCGCGTCGGGGGCTTCTCGCCTTGTCGCCGTGGGGGTAGGGGTCAAGACGGCGACACACCTCGATGCTGTGCGCCAAACTGTCGACGCCGTGCACGCGGTCGACCCTGGCATCCCGGTCGTCCTTGGCGGCCAGGCTGCGGCCGAGCTCGCCGCGGCGGGGTTGACGGGTGCGGACGCCTGGGCTGGCGACGGGCTCCGAGCCGTCGAGGTGATCACCGAACTGGCCAAGTCCCGCCGTAACCTGTGGCTGCTGGATAAGGACGATGGCGCCGGCGGGTTTACGGCATAGTCCATAGGCGTCGTGTGGGTGTCCTGTAGGCGCCCACGCGCTCCCTGGGCCCCCCAATCGTCTAAAACTCGCGCCAGACGGAGGGTTTCGACCCACCGTCTGCCCGAGTTTTCTACTTTCGCTGCGCGCCTGGCGCAGTTTTACTCTCTTTCCGAATAGAAAGTCGACCAGACGGAGTGCGAAACCGGCGTGGTTAGAACTCGTCCCCGAAAGAGACTTCGCCACTTATGCCCACCTGGTAGGCGGAAACCGTCCGTTCGAAGAAGTTGGCCAGTTCCTGGACGTCTTGAAGCTGCATGAAGGGGAAAGGGTTGGGCGAGCCGAAACGCTTGGGAAAGCCGAGCCGGGCAAGCCTTTGGTCGGCAACGTATTCCAGATAGGAACGCGTGTCTGCCAAGGACAGGCCGGGGACGCCGTCGGCCAGTAGGTCCGCGGCGAAGGCGGTCTCGGCTTCCACCGCGTCCGCCATCATGGCGATGACGTCGCTTGCCAATTGTTCGTCGAACAGCTCGGGCTCCTCGCGGCGCACGGTGTCGACCACGGCGAAGGCGAAGTCCATGTGCCCGCTCTCGTCCCGGAAAACCCAGTTCGTCCCGGCCGCAAGGCCGTTCAGCAGCCCCTTGGAACGCAGGAAGTAAACGTAGGCGAAGGCCGCGAAGAAAAACAAGCCCTCGATGCAGGCCGCGAAGCAGATCAGGTTCAGGACGAACTGGCGCCGGTCAGGGGCGCTACGCAACTCGTCAAGATCCTTGATGGCCCCCATCCACCGGAAACAGAACTCGGCCTTGGCCTTGATAGAAGGGACATGCTCGATGGCAGAGAACGCCTCGGCCCGCTCAGCGGGATCGCTCACGTAGGTGTCCAGGAGCGTCAGGTAAAACTGGACGTGTTGGGCTTCCTCGAACAACTGGCGCGACAAGAACAGCCGGGCTTCCGGTGCATTGATGTGCTTGTAGAGGTTGAGGACAAGGTTGTTGGCGACGATCGAGTCACCCGTGGCGAAAAATGCCACCAACCGGCGGACCAGGTGGCGCTCGGCCGGTAACAGCCGGCGGGAGAGGTCGACCAAGTCGTCAGAAAAGTCCACCTCTTCAACGGTCCAGGTGTTACGGATGGCGTCGCGGTAGCGCTCGTAAAATTCCGGGTACCGCATCGGCCGGAGCGTGAGGTCGAGGCCGGGGTCCAAGATGTTGGCTGCGCGGAGGGCGTGGCCACCGGCAACCGAAGCGCCACTTTGGGGGGTCTCAGTCGCGATGTCGTCGAGATATCCAATGGTTTCGGGTATGGCGGTCATGTGCAAGCCTCACAAGTCGAAGGGTTCTCCAACGAGCAGGCGACGGCGCCTGCATCGGTACCGGGCAGCGGTCTCAGTCCGGCGCCAGAGCCGTCGCCGCCGGGCGACGTGGTTTGTGTGATCCGGGTGGCGGGCCGGGAGCGCAGGTAATAGGTGGTCTTCAAGCCGCGCTTCCAGGCGTACAGGTACATCGACGACAGCTTGCTGATCGATGGTGATTCGATGAAGAGGTTGAGCGACTGGCTCTGGTCCACGAACGGTCCCCGGTCGGCAGCCATGTCGATGAGCGACTTCATTGGCATTTCCCAGACTGTCCGGTAGATCTCCTTCACCTTGTCGGGGATCGCCGCGATGCCTTTCACCGAACCCTCGGCCCGGCGGACCTGAGCCGCCATCTGGTCGTCCCACAGCCCCAAGGCTTGTAGGTCGCGCACCAAGTAGGTATTTACCTGGAGGAACTCGCCCGAGAGCGTCTCGCGCTTGAAAAGGTTGGACAGTTGAGGCTCTGTGCACTCATAAGCGCCGGCGATCGAGGCGATAGTGGCCGTCGGGGCAATGGCGACCACGAGCGAATTTCGCAAGCCGAAACGGGCAACCCTTTCTCGTAACGGCTCCCACCGGGCGGGATCTCGGGGCTCGGTGCCCCAAAGGTCGAACTGCAGCTTGCCAGCTGCAGCCCGCGTCTCGCTGAAACCGGCGTGCGGGCCGTCGCGCTCGGCCAGTTCGGTCGAAGCCCACAAGGCGTTGAAATAGACCTCCTCGGCTATCCGGGCAGACTCGGCACGGGCCTCGGGGCAGTCGAAAGGCAAGCCCAATTTGAAGAAAACGTCCTGGAGGCCCATAACCCCCAGGCCTACCGGGCGCCAGTACGCATTGGACCGGGATGCAGCCTCGGTCGGGTAGAAGTTGATGTCGATGACACGGTCCAAGAACTTCACCGCAGTCCGGACAACTTCTCCGAGACGCTCGTAGCCCACCTTTCCGTCGCAGACCACGGCCCCCAGGTTCACCGACCCCAAGTTGCAAACCGCGGTGTGCTCGTTGTCGGTGACCTCGATGATCTCGGTGCAGAGATTGGAAAGGTGCACGACCCGTCCGGGAATCCCGGTCTGGTTGCAACGCTCGTTGGCACGGTCCTTAAACGTCATCCAGCCGCAGCCGGTCGACGCCAGCGTGCGCATCATGCGGCCGTAGAGCTGACGGGCCGGCACCTGGCGTTCGTAGATGCCCTTTTTTTCTGCGTCGATGTACGCCTCCTCGAAAGCGGCGCCGTAGAGGTCGCACAGGTGAGGGACTTTCTTCGGGTCGAACAGAGACCACACCCAGTCGTTCTCCACCCGGTTCATGAACAGGTCGGGCACCCAGTTGGCCAGCTTGATGTTGTGGGCGCGGCGAGCCTCGTCGCCGGTGCTGTCCCGCAGCTCCAAGAACTCCTCGA
>DATKHZ010000488.1:0-2622 GCA_035509995.1 Acidimicrobiales bacterium
CTACGCCTACCTCGCCCGTGATGATGAGCACGCCGAGGCCCGCCAGGAGGGCCCCCGAGACGATGCTCACGGCTCGGGAGTGCCGCCTGGCAAAGCCGAGTGCCCCGGAAAGCCGGCCGAAGGCGAGCCCGGTCAACACGAACGGCACGCCTAGCCCGAACGAGTAGGCGACCAGCATCTCCTCACCGCGCGCCAGCGTGCCGCCGCTCGAAGCCAGCCCCAGGACCGCCGCTAGGACCGGGGTGATGCAAGGGGTCCATCCGAAAGCGAAGGTCATGCCCATGACCGGGGCGGCCCAGGGCCCCAGCCTCGAGGGCCGAACCGCGAAACGATGCTCGCGCTGCAGCCAGGGCAACTGGAAGGCAATGATCACGCCCATGGCGACGATCAGGGCGCCTGCTACGTCGCTAAGAACCAGCTTGTGCGCCTGCAAGGGGTGCGAGAGCGCACTCGCAGTGGCTTCGAGCACCGCAAAAACGAGGCTGAAACCGGCGACGAACAGGAGGGTCGACCACAGCAGCCGAGCCCGCTCGGCCCCATCCGCCCCGGCCCCGGCCCCGCCCCCGTCCGGCGCGGCGCGGACACCGACACCCGACATCATCGAGAGGTAAGAAGGCACCAGGGGTAGCACGCAGGGCGAGACGAATGACGCAATGCCTGCCCCGAAGGCGATCACGAAGCCGAGCGCAGAATGCTGGACCAGCGCACCTGCGCCCCCGCCCGAGGCAGTGACCACCTTGAGAGCGATCGCATGGGACAAAGGGGCGGAGCCGCTAGACATCTAGTCGATTGTCTCAGATGGGGGCTGCCCCCAGGAAACGCGTTCGGGAGGTCTAAATGGACCGGTTGACAGCGTCCAGCACGGCCCGAGCAGCGGCATCCGCCGGAGCGCGGCCGGATGCCACGCCCCGGCGGAGTTCTCCTGTGGTCGTGTCCCGCAGGACGGCAAGCAAGCCGGCTCCCCAGTCGGAGGGCAGCGCGTGGAACCCGACAACATCGAACGGGGCATGGGCGCCAACACCCCGGAGCGCTTCGATGACTGCGCGACCGACCGATGTGGTGTCGCCAGCCAAAGCCCGGCTCGCGTAGCGCTGAGGACCTCTTGCCAATTGCACCTCAATTGAAGCCCCACCATCGCTCGGGAGGACCAGCACCAACTTGACTCTTTCCCGGCGCGGCGACAAAAGCTGCTCTCGGGGCGGCTGGAAAACCCGGATCTCCGCGGGCCGCTCGAGATGGTTCACCGCACTGCGCGCGGCCTCGTCACGGACCTTTGCCTCTTCTGTGCCCGCGCGCACCGCCAGCTCGATGAACATGGTCCCCTCGTCTTCGGTAAACGAGACGAACCAAACCCCGGGAAGTTGCCGGAGCTCCAGCTCCAGTGCATCTTTCGTGCTCACTACGTCGTCCGTCCTTGGCTCATCAGGTCGTGGCTCCTCACGGTCGGTCTCATCCGAGCGTCGCCTTGGCCGCATAGAGGCGGTCGTCGGCCAAACCGGTCAAGGCGTCGGGGTCGTCGGTATCGGAGGGAAAGCAAGCTACGCCTACGGAAAAGCCGACCGTGGTCTCAGGGACCGCCCGCTCCAACGCTCTCTTGAGCCGCCCCAGGATCGGGGAAAGCGAGGCGACGTTCTCCACCCCGACAACGAGCAGAGCGAACTCGTCGCCGCCGAGACGGGCAGCTACGTCACCGCCGCGCAACGCAGCGCGAAGCTCGGCGCCGACCGCCCTGAGCGCTGCGTCGCCCGCCGCATGGCCATAGCGGTCGTTGACAACTTTGAAGTCGTCGAGGTCCAGCAACACCAGAGCGAACGGCCAGCCGTAACGCCTGGCCCGGCTCACAGCTTGGTCGAGCAACAACTCATAACTGCGCCTGTTGAGGAGGCCGGTCAAGGCGTCGTGGCTCGCATCGTGCACGAGGAGGTCCAGGCGCAAGGCCAGCTCCACGAGGCTCGTCACACACGCTGCTGCGAGCGGCCCGACAACGGGCGGATCCGCATAAAGGCCGGCGCGGCCGGCGAGGGCGTCTTGCAGATATGGGGGGACCCCTTGCCCGAAGTCGAGCGGCGCCCTCCGGAGGCGGAACAGCTGCGGCTGGTCGGGCTGCTCGACGACGACCAACATGTCGCGCAACCCGTAGCGGGCGGCAACCAGGTCAAGCGTGTCGTAAATGAACTCCACGCCACTGGCGGAGCGCGCGAGGAGGCTCGGTAACTCGCCGAGTGCCCCATCTATGTCCGGGCGTTGATCGGGCTGGGGACCCCCCACGTTCATTGCTCCCAGCGAGGCTTGCAGGTTCTCGACCGGCCCCCCGGCCTCCTCCGCGTCCCCCCCGCTCATCTGCCCGGCTCCTTCTGTTTCCGAGGGCGTTGCCTCGAAGGAGGACGGCCCAGCATGGGGCCCTGCTTGGTCCTCATTTGCTGGGGTGTCGAAAGGGTTCACGGGGTTGCACCTCTTGGCATGCGACGGAGGTCTTCAGAAAACGCCCTCTTAGCAGGGAGATCGATACGATTACGCTTACCTGGGCGAAACCGCCCATGACATGGCACGATACATAGCGCGTGCCAACGCAGCCACCGGGGCGACCCGATTGCGACGCGTAGTGGTCGCGTGGTTCGCTTT
>DATKHZ010000489.1:0-9930 GCA_035509995.1 Acidimicrobiales bacterium
GTCGTCGTCCGATGCGACCACGATGTCCACGTCGATGACCGGCTTGGCCGCGATCCCCGGCACGGCGGTCGAGCCAACATGGTCGACGCCGAGGGCTATGTCCTCGACTGCAGGCCAGACCTCGGCGCGCACCTCTTCGAAGTGCCGAGGCCATTCCGGGTCGTAGTCGCAGACGACGATGTCCCTGGTCACCGTCGTGGCCAGGACATCGAAATCGCCTTCGACGCAGACCGCCGTCAGGCCAGTGTCGCTGCCGGCCTCGTGGTCTTCTCCCTGCTCCCAGAGCGCCGCGTAGCCAGCCCGGAGGCCTCGACGGCGGCCTTCCTGGCCACTCACCCAGCCAACCCCGGCCACAACGGCAAAGAGCTGGCGAACAGTCGCTTCATGCCTGCCGACCAGGCCGCCAGCTGGCACGTGGACGACCTCCACTCCGGCACCGGCACCGGCGCGAATCAGCGGTGCGACCTTGAAGCGGGACCCGGACCGAGAGACTGGGAGCGACACCTCGGCGTCGAAGCGGACGATCCTCATTGATGCTGACCCTACACACGGTTGTTCGGTGTGCTTGCCCGTCCCCGCAACTCGAACAGGGCGGGGTAAACCGCGGGAGGGGGCCACCGGGCCAACTGGGAGCACCGGAGGCCCGCCTTGCACGGTCCTTCCCTGGCTGACCGAGCGCTGTCGATGGGGCACGCGAGCTGCGGTTCGTCGTGGCCCGCATGGAGGCCATGCCCCCAAGTCAACACAGCCCGGTGTTGCCAGCACGTACGTGGTTTTCGATACGCCGGCAATATGCGCCTGCGCGTAGCATCACGAGAGTGTGCGTGTGCTGATCGTCGAGGACGAGCCCTATCTGGCAGAAGCCATCCGCGATGGCCTACGTTTGGAAGCGATCGCCGCCGACATTGCCCGGGACGGTGAGACCGCTCTGGGACTTCTGAGCATAAACCCGTACAACATCGCCGTCCTAGACCGGGACATCCCCGGTCCTTCCGGTGACGAGATCGCCAAACGTATCGTGGCCTCCGGTACCGGCATGCCTATCCTCATGCTCATGGCCGCCGACCGGCTCGACGACAAGGCTTCCGGTTTCGAGCTCGGCGCCGACGACTACCTCACCAAGCCCTTCGAGCTCCGAGAGCTCGTGCTCCGCCTCAGGGCGCTCGACCGCAGGCGCGCCCACAACAGGCCACCGGTGCGAGAGATCGCCGGCCTGCGTCTGGACCCGTTCCGTCGCGAGGTCTACCGCGACGGCCGCTACGTCGCGCTCACCCGGAAGCAGTTCGCCGTGCTCGAAGTCCTCATCGCGGCCGACGGCGGTGTCATCAGCGCCGAGGAGCTACTGGAGCGGGCGTGGGACGAGAACGCAGACCCGTTCACCAACGCCGTTCGCATCACGGTCTCGGCACTGCGCAAACGCCTCGGCGAACCCTGGGTCATCGCCACCGTGGCCGGCGTCGGTTACTGCATCAGCCCTCAACCGGGCACCGGCCATGAGGGAGAAGACCGTGGATAGAGCCCCAGGTTTGAGCGTTCGCCTCAAACTGACCCTCAGCTACGCAGGTTTCCTCATGCTTGCCGGTGCCGTACTGCTCGCCGCCGTGTGGGTGTTCCTCCTGCGGTACGTGCCTAGAGGCGAGATCGTCATCGTCCACAACACGCATGTCTTGATTTCGCCCGGCCGTGGCGCCCTCTTGCGCGATTTCGCTCCGGCCGCCGCGATCTTGGGGACGCTCCTGGTGGTGTTCGGTCTCCTGGGTGGGTGGTTTCTGGCCGGCCGGATGCTCGCCCCCCTTGCTCGCATCACCGACGCTACGCGCGTCGCCGCAACCGGATCGCTCGCCCACCGGATCCGGCTACCGGGCCGCAAAGATGAGTTCCGCGAACTCGCTGACAGCTTCGACGCCATGCTCGCTCGGCTCGAGGCGCATGTCGCCGAACAGCGGAGGTTCGCCGCGAATGCCTCCCACGAGCTGCGCACTCCGCTGGCGATCACGCAGACGCTGCTGGATGTAGCCCGCAAGGGCCCGAGCCGCGAGAACAGCGAACTCGTCGACCGCCTCCTGGTGGTTAACACCAGAGCAATCGACCTGACTGAAGCCCTGCTCCTGCTCAGCCGCGCTGATCAGCGGTCCTTCACCCCAAAACACGTCGACTTGTCTCTCATAGCCGAAGAAGCCACGGAAACGTTCCTCCCCCTCGCAGAAAGACGCGGCGTCACAATCGAAACCTCCGGTGACATCGCCCCCACTATCGGCTCGCAGGCGCTCCTGCTGCAGATGACGACGAACCTCGTTCACAACGCGATCGTCCACAACCTGCCTGAACACGGCACCGTGTGGGTCACGACCAGCGTGCACCCCAAAATTGTGATGCTCACTGTCGAGAACACCGGCGAGAAGCTGGCCCCGCAGTTGGTCCCAAGGCTTGTCGAGCCGTTCCTTCGCGGCACCGAACGCGTACACGCCGACCACGCAGGTGCCGGCCTCGGCCTGGCAATCGGCAAAAGCATCGCCCAAGCGCACGACGGCACCCTCACCCTCACCCCCCGAGCCGCTGGGGGGCTCTGCGTAACCGTGCAACTACCCGCCGCGCCATCGCACACTGGCCGCTGACGAAGCACCTTTCGGGCTGAGGGGACCACCCCGAGGAGGGCGATGTGCGACCGCTCGTAATGGGGCGTTCTGGTCATGCGGGCCGCCGCCTACTCCCCTCGTTGAGGCCACCTCGTCTGCGCACCGGACTTTGGCGGGACTAACGTTCACTAACGGCAGCGGCACGTTTCGGGGCCGCCAGCCGTGCCCGCGCCATCGGCGGCAGCACTGCTCAGGGTTACTCACCCACCTCCGGCCCGCAGTTGTCAGTCACCCGCCAAGGCCCCCTTTGGACGGCATCTGCGGCTTGCAGGCGTCCATCGCCGCCTGCAACTGCGGCGAGCTCGACCCGCCTTGGCCGGAAATCTGGACCGCTCCGCCCGAAAAGGTCGGGTCGGGGAAGGTCGGGACCCCGTGGGCGCGGATGCACTCCGCCCAGCTCAACCAGGCCTGCTGTTGAACGGGGGAGAGCTCGTGGCCAGTGGACTGCCACGGCGAGGGGAGGGCCTTGCACGCCTCGAGCGCACCTTGGAACGCAGCCGAGTGCGGGTCAATTCCGGTTGTCCTGTACCCGTAGCCCCCGCTGGGGGTCAGCACCGGGTCGGGGAAGTTCGGGACGCCGTGGCTGCGGATGCACTGCGAGTAGGCCTCAGCTTGCGCTAGCGGGGTCTGCCCCGACGATCCTGGTCCTGCCGCCGGGACAGTGGTCGTGGTCGGCTGCGAGCCGGCGGTAGGGACCGTCGGCGACTTCGGTCCGCCCGAGCAGGCGGCGAGGGTCACTCCTAAGGCGACCGCCGCGGCCGCCCATACCTGCGATGAACGCATCATTCCTCCTTGCCGCGCCGCCCGGGCCTCGGGGTGTCGTTTCGAAGAACTGTTACGCCGCTTCGAGGCCTCCCGACGGAGCAGTTGTTCCTGGTGCCCGGGGGAACGCCGGCCGCTATTGAAATAGAGCTCGACCCATCGCTCGCCGCATCAGTCGCAGCTTGCCGGAGGCCACCGAGCAGATCTGGACCGAGGTTGGCCAAGGCCTCAAGTTCGTGATCAACGACTGTCGTTCGGTCAAGGACGGCAGTCCCCGAGGAGAGCGTGGACGGGTAGTGCGGCCGACGACGAGGCCGCAAACGACTGGTCACCGAGGGCTCGGAGGATCGCGGTAATGACCACTTCCATTAGACGGTGAGGACCGTCGATCCGCTAGTGCTGCTACTTGTGCTGGTCCCCCGTAGGTCATTCCTTCAGTCAAGACAGAGTGATGTTGCCAGCACGTATCTGGTTTTAGATACGCCGACGATATGTACCGGCGCGTACATCAGGAGGACGTGCGTGTGCTCATTGTCGCGGACGAGCCCTGGCACACAGCGCCGAACAGCGGAGGCTCGCAGCCAAGGCCTCCCACGAACTGGGCGCTCCGCCGGCCATCACCCCGGCTTTCGCGAGGTGGCCCGTTACGCCGCGACCGTCGGGTTCAAAACGCTTCCTCGGAGCTCCCTACACAGCCGCACGACACCTATCCTCGGTGGCCGTCAGAATTGGCATATGGACCTTGACGCCGTCGCCACCGAACTCTACGGGCTTGCTCCGGCCGACTTCACGAACATTCGTGACGCGCGTGCGTCCGAGGCCAAGGGGGCTGGGGATCGAGAACTGGCGAGAGCCATCGGCAAGCTCAGGCGGCCGAGTGTCAGCGCCTGGCTGGCGAACGTCCTGGTCCGGGAGCGTCGCGACCAAGTGCAGAGCATGCTGGACCTTGGTGCGGCAATCCGACAGGCCCAGGATCGGTTGTCCAAAGAAGAGCTCCGAGAGCTGCAGAGGGAGCGTCATCGTGCCATCGCCGCCCTCCTAGACGACGCGGCGGACCTGGCGCGCGACCGCGGCGAGAGCATTAGTAGCGGAGTCGCTCGGGACCTGGAAGCGACCCTTGAGGCCGCTTTGCTCGACCCGGAGGCTGCTACCGCCCTCAAGGCAGGGTTTCTTACGACCGGCCTCCGCTACGCCGGCTTGGGATGGTCCGGGGCATCCGATAACCCCTCCCCCTCAGCCGACACCTCGGAGTTGGCGAGACTGGTGGGCCGAGGCGAACAGAGCGACCCGGGTTTGCCTGAAGCCGACCGGGGACTCCGTTTGGCTGCCGCCGCGGAGCAAAGCGAGGCAGCAGCTCACTTGGCCGAAGCCGAGCGGGAAGCAGACGCGGGAAGAGCACGCTTCGACGAAGCAGCGCAAGATCGCGATGTGTGGCGTCGGAACGTCGCAGACTTGGAGCGGCAATTGGACGATGCCAGAAATGAAGTGCAAAAGGCCGAGGACCGCCTCACAGTGGCCAAGGAAGCCCTAGCCCTTGCAGACCGTCGCCTGCGCGCCGCGGAACTGCGCCTCGTCAAAACAACTGGCCTGAGCGGTTAGGACTTCACCCGCCGTCTGCCGCAATCAGAAGACGAGTGCAGGGTCTTGGGGAGGCGCGAGCCTGTCACCAAATAGTCGCTAACGGTGACAAACTTGCGGGTACGCACGGGGTACAAGTCCGAAGCTGTAGCCATAGCACCTGACCAAGCACCGGTTGCCTCTTTCATCGTTCAGCTGGAGTGAGCGGGCTCGCCGTCAACCTTGGATGGGTCGGCCTCGACATCGTCGACCAGTCCCATAGCCACCTATCATTGGAACTTCGGAGAAGGCACCGGGCTCACCACCAGCGTTCCGGAAGTACAGCAGACCTAGACAGCGCGACGGATCGCGATTGTGGGCCGTACTGTTATCGTTCCACCGCCATTGCAGTCCCGGTAAGGCCAGGACCGGGGTGCCAGCCTCCCCCGCGCTGCCAGGGCTGCACCCTTTCCGTCGGGCTCGCGGGCGGGCACGCTGGCGGGAATGGAACTCAGGGTTGCCGTTATTGGTGGCGGGATCGGGGGTTTGACGGCGGTCGCTTTCGCCCGCCGGGGCATCCGAGCCGAGATTTACGAGCAGGCGCCGGAATTGCGCGAAGTCGGGGCCGGGGTCGGCCTATGGCCAAACGCGTTCAGGGCACTTGCCCCCCTTGGCCTTGCCGAACAGGTGCGCGGCCTTACACCCAGGCCAAAGGGGTTTGGTTTCAGGCGGACCGACGGCAAGTGGCTGCTGTACCAACCCATGGATGTTGCCGAAAAGCGTTGGGGAACAAGCTTTGTTTCCGTGCACCGAGCAGAGCTCCAACAGCTCTTGGCCAGCCAGGTCGACCGTGCGACGCTCCACCTCGGCCATCGCTGCTCCGGTTTCGCCCAGGAAAAGGGGCGCATCCTCGTGCGTTTCGACGGCGAAGGCGAGGTCGAAGCCGATCTGCTCGTCGGCGCGGACGGTGTGCACTCGGTGGTGCGCAGCCAACTACTAGGCCCGGCCAGGCTCTCCTACCGCGGCTACAGAGTGGCCAGGGGGCTCACCGAGGCAGGGTCTGTGCCTCTTCCCGCCGATGCCTGGGAGACCTGGGGCCGCGGAGCACGCTTTGGGCTGGGCCCCATAAGTGGTGAGCGGCTCATCTGGTACGCCTGTTGGAACGCGCGTCTGGGCGCAGATGGTGACGACCACACCAAGGAGCGCATGTTGGAGCGATTTGGGGCGTGGCTGGACCCCATCCCGGCCGTCATCGAGGCCACTCAGGATTTCAGTCTCTGCAACGATATTTACGACAGCTGGCCGACCAGGAGCTGGGCCAAAGGCCCGATAGCACTGGTCGGCGATGCTGTCCACCCTATGACTCCTGACCTGGCCCAGGGGGCATGCCAGGCAATAGTGGACGGGGCTGCCTTGGCCAGCTGCATCGCGGAGGCAACGGATGTGGGAACCGGCTTGCGTGCCTACCAAAAACGGCGTGCCGGCAACGCCGCCCTGACAACGTTGACAGCTCGTTTCTCCGCTTCGATCGGCCAGTTGAAAGGGCGGCGCACGAGTGCATTGCGCGATTTTGCGTTCGGGGCCCTGCCACCGTGGTTCCAGCTCCGCCAGCTCGACCTCATCGTGGGCCGCGCCTGAGCACGCGCCCGAGTCATCAACCGAACCCCAGCGCCCGGAGCGGCGGGCGCCTTCGTCAGGAGGTAGGGCAACGCATGTGCCCGAAAGGGGGTACCGGCAGTTTGGCGCAGAAAATGACGCTAATGGTCCGACGCCGACGATGGCCGAGACCTGCAGCGCGTGTTGCGGACCGTCCTCGGGCCGGTGGAGTATGTCGCATATGGCGACACGGATCTTTGAGGTTGCCCAGAAATAGTTGACACGGGTTATGCGACTTGTTGCCTGCGGGCTGAGGCTAGTTCGTAGCGGATAGGGCGGAGATGCTCGGCCTTGGCGCACCGGCGTTGGTGGTTGTAGAAGTTGATGTAGCGGGCGGTCCCAGCTCGGAGCTCGGCGATGGTGGCGAAGCTATGACGGTAGAAGACTCGTGTTGAAGATCGACCGGGAGCTCTCGGCGCTGGCGTGGTCGAGGCTCCCGGTCGCTCCGATGGAGCGGACCAGGGCAAACGCTCGCAAAAGGCCAGGACTTTTTCGTCCGTGAACTGACCGGGTTCAATGCGTCGTTGCAACACTGGCTTGTTGGCTCGAAAGTAGTAGATCATTGAAGGCTTCTGCGGGGAGTCCTCCAGTTAAGTGTCTTACGCGGTCTACCATTTAGTGCGTCGGCAACGGCGGCCAGGTCGATGACGGTTGCCATGTAGGCGCAGATTCAACGTTCGTTGCGCGCCGAGGGCACGCAGTTTTCAGTCGCTTCGGAAAGTCGTGCTATATGCGGGGGGGCTCTGGGGGCCGTTGCCGCAGGAGCCCAGCGGGCCTAGCCCTAGCCAGAAGGGGCGGCCTCGAGTGCCAGTGCCACCGCGGCGTCCAAGCCCAGCTCGTAGCCGGAGGACCGGGCCGCTAACCTCGCCGCCTCATCGAGGCTCGTCTCGCTGGGGCGTACCACGAAGTCTTCCAGCAGGCGGGACCACCAAGCGACGGTCATACGGTCACCCATGTCATCGCGTAGGCGCTCGGCGGCGCCGAGCACCCTCAGCGCCTCCGCCAGCCGGCCCATACCACCGAGGGCCATGGCTATGCCCTGCATCTCGGTGCCGCATTGATGGAGGTATACGCGCTGCAGGGAAAGGCGTAAAGCCTCGCCGTAGCCTGAGAGCGCAGAGTCATGGTCACCGGTAAGCAGCGCGCAGTCCGCGGACAGGTGAGCATGAACGCTGGCTTCGTAGCCGGCGAGCACACGTCCCTGGGCGAGGGTGCGGAGTTGCGCCAGCACGGCTCGTGCTCCGTCGGTGTCCTGGCGCGCCACCATGAGCTGTGCGCGACCAAAGACGACATCCTTGGTCCGTGACGGTGCGTTGCGGGCGAACAACGATTCCGCTTCGTCCAGCCAGCCGTCCGCCCGGGCGTCTGTGTGATCGATCTGGGCCAGCATCATCGCTCGGGTGACGAACGTGTCGGCGCGTTCGACGGGCCGGTCGGCCTGGGCCCACATGGCGTCGGACTCTTCCAACCATGCGAGGCCAGACAGCGGGTTACCGTCGCGGGCGGCTACCAGTCCGGCGAGCGTGAGCAAGCGCGCCCTTGTCAAAGGGTCATTTGTGAACGCCAGCGCGTCGGCGACATGGCCATCGAGCTCAGTTAACCGGTCCCTTAGTGGGCCGTAGGACACGGCAACAAGGCGAGCATGTAGGTCCGCGTCGTGCCGCTGTGCCCACTCCAATGCACGCCAGACATTCGCGCCGTCGGCTGCCCAGGATGCCTCGTCAGGGTCAGGGTCGTCCGCCACCTCTTCGCACCGGCGAAGGAACACCTTCGCGTGGGCCACGCACCACCTGAGCTCCAGCTCCGCATCAGCGGCCAGTCGCCCGCGGGCCAAGTCACGCAAAGCCGTAGGCCACATGAGGAGGGTCGTGTCATCGGGGTCGCGCCGCACGACCGACATGTCGACCAGGTCGTCGATGGCCCAGGCAACATCCAAACCTTGCGCCTCCGGCAGGGTTTCGGCGGTGACTTGTTCCGCCAGTTCCAGTGTCCAGCCGCCCTCGAAGACCCCAAGCCCACTGGCAACCAGCCGCGTGCCCTCTGGCAGGAGGTCCCAAGTCCGTTCCAGGGCGGACTGGAGGCTCGCGTGCCGGTCGCTGCCGGCATTGCGGGCCACCAGCACCGACAACGGATCACTGAGACGCTTGAGAAGCTGACCCGGCGTCAAGCTCCGGCACCGGGCCGCAGCTAGCTCGAGAGCAAGCGGGTTGCCATCAAGTTGCCGGCACACCGCGGCCACTGCGGCGGCATTGTCGTTGGTTAGCGCAAACCTGGGGTCGAGCGCACGAGCCCGTTCAAAGAACAAGGCGACCGCCGGCGCCGAGCTGACGTCCTGCAATCGGTCGGTCCGCGGAAGCTGCAGCGGCTCGAGCAGGACCAGCTGTTCGCCCTGGACGCGCAACGGAGCCTGTGACGTAGCAAGGGCTCTCAGGCCCGGCATGGCCTCGAGCAGGTTGACGATGTCCGCACCAACGGCCCGTACCTGCTCGAGGTTGTCCAGGACGAGAAGGAACGACCTATTGCCCACCGCGGCTGCGATCTCGTCGTAAGTGGGACTGCCGGCGTCGAGGGCGCGAGCAATTGCCGGGATAACTTCAGACGCCGACTCGACCGCGGCGAGGGGCACCATCACGACGCTGTCGTCGCAACGTTCGACCCAGCGGTGGGCGACCTGTAGCGCCAAGCTCGTCTTGCCCACCCCTGCTGGACCGCTCAGGGTAATCAGGCGGTGCCCGTCTTCGACCAGCTGCAACAGCTGGCTGGTCTCTCGGTCCCGTCCGACGAGCGGCGCCCATTGGGGTGGTAGACGCACTGTCCGACCGCCAAGGGTACGTGGAGGCGGGAAGGCACGGCCGCGGCCGTCGCCGAGCTGGTAAAGCCGGACCGAGCCGGGCAGGTCCTTGAGCCGGTGCTCGCCGAGGTCAACGAAGCAGCTGTTCTCGTCGAGCAGGTGCCGGGTTGCCTCCGAGATGAGGGTCTGGCCGCCGTGCGCCGCGGCGCCGATCCGAGCCGCCTTGTGAACGTCGAGGCCGAGCCAGTCCCCGTCCAGTTGCTCGGCAGAGCCGGTGTGGAGGCCGATGCGTACCAACAGCTCGGCGCCCGCTGGCCAGTCCTGTCCGGCAAGTAATTCGTGGATGACCGTGGCGCAAGCCGCAGCGCGCCGGGCGTCGTCGAAGACTACAAAGAAGCCGTCACCCTCGGTGCCCACCTCCACGCCGTCATGGTCAACCACCGCCTGGCGCACCAGGTCCCTGTGTTGCTCGAGCACGCCGGCCCAATCTTCGCCGAGCCGGCGCACAAGGACCGTCGAGCCCTCGAT
>DATKHZ010000490.1:0-5702 GCA_035509995.1 Acidimicrobiales bacterium
CCTCACCAAGTGCCAAATGGAGGACCGAGCGTGGTCCTGGCCGCGACTGAGGGAGGTTGGGACAGGTGAGATTATGGGCATTAGGGGCTAAAGTGAGCGACGTCGATCGCGAGATTGACTTTTTGACCGGGCTCGGTGGACGTCTCGTTCTCGATGAGGTCCTTCCCTTCGAGGGGAAAGGCTATCGAATTCCCCTCCTTAGCCTGGGCGATAAGTACCTCCATATCGGCCAAGCCATGGTGTACGAGGACCGGCTTCCCGGGCACCTTGGACATGGGTTCTGCCATGCAGTATTGAGAGTTGACGATCTACCGGTGGCACGCGAGGCGGCGCTCAGGCATGGTGCGCAGGAAGTTCTGCCCGTCGCTCGCGTCGAAGCGCAGTTCGGGGTACGCGATGTGGCGTTCCTAAGGTCCCCCGGTGGGCTGCTCATCGAGCTGGCAAAAGTCTACGAGGACGGGGTCCCGGAGGTCTAGTGGCCGTGCCCGTACGCCCTCCCATCTCGCTCGGTGTCATCGGGGCCGGAGTCGCTGCTACTACAGCGCATATTCCGGCCGCCATGAGGAGCGACGATTTCGACCTTGTGGCGCTCCTCGACCATGATCGCTCCCAATTGGACGGCCTCGCTACGCACCAGATCACTCACCTTTGCACTGAACCCGAGGACTTTTTTGCGGTGAAGGGCCTACAGGCCGTGATTATTGCCACACCGGACAGGACACACGCTGAGCTGGCGGAGGAGGCCCTAAGCCGGGGATTGCATGTTCTTGTTGAAAAGCCGATGGCTCGGGATGTGCAGGAGTGCGACAAGTTGGTGACACTCGCGTCCGCACAAGGCACGGTCCTTGCCGTCGGGCACGAGAAGCGGTTCCACCCGACTCTGGGCCGAGTGGGCGAGCTAATCGCACAGGGGGTGATAGGGGCACCGTTCCACTGCGGTGTTCACTGGGCCAGCACGGCAAAGCTAGACAGGCAATTCATCCCGAAGGGGTTCGAAGCGGGCTACCGCTGGCGTTGGGAGGACCGGGCTGCCGGTGGCGGTATCATGCAGGACCATCTTCCGCACTACGTGGACCTTCTGCGCCATTGGACAGGGTTGGAGCCGTACCGCATTTATGCCGTCTTGGAAAACATCGCCGGTCAGCGCCTGGGATGGTCGGCCGAAGCTTCGGCGTGGGAAGACTTTGCCCTGGTCGTGGTCAAGTTCAACGGCGGCCTCACCTTCCGCTTCGAGACCGGCGTTGTCGGCCGCAGCCTTTCGCCTCTCTGGTCGCTCGGGTCAGGGGTCGGAGAGTGGACCGAGTACGGCTACGTGCTCGGGACCGACGGGCAGCTCATTTTTGACCTCTTGCCCTGGGATTCGACCGAAAACGGCAGGATCGCGGTGTGGGAAAAGAAAGCCGCCCTCGGCTCGGGGCGAGGTTGGTCCTACGTCGAGCAGCCTGAGCCCAGACGAGGGCCTGGCGGCGCGGCGGCAGAGATGTTCGGACGTCAGCTGCAGGAGTACGCCCGCGCGATCCGTGGCGAGCCATCCTCCGTGGCCCTTGGTCGCGACGGCGTAGCAACCATCGCTGCAGTGCGAGCCGGGTACGAGGCGGCACAACTCGGCATTGAAGCAGACATAACGATCACGGAAGTAGGTGGAAGACAGTGACAGGCACGCGATACTTGCGCCCCCTGCTGGGCCAAGGGAAACCGATCTGGGGCATGGGTGCCCAAGATGTACTTTCGGCCAAAATCGTGGAGCGAGCGGGGTTCGACGCCATATACGTGTCGTCCCTCTCGAACGGTTTCATCAATGGACTTCCGGACATCGGTATCGTCGGCCCGAGCGAGCTCGTTGAACTTTGCCGGAAGATACACCGAGCGACGTCGCTTCCGATCATCGCCGACTTCGAGCAGGGTTTCGGCGAACCGTACGTGTCTGTTTATTGGATGAAGGAGCTGGCAGCCGTCGGGGTTGCTGCTATCCATATTGACGACTACGGGTTACCGTACAAGTGCCCCTTCATCCCTCCTCACGAGATGGGGCTTGAAAGCCTTGAAGGCACCGCGGACAAAGTTCGGGCCCTCGTCGGAGAGAAGCCCGACCCTGACTTTATGGTCATTGCGCGCCCCGGGACCTATGTTTCCAATGTCTACGACACCGAGGAGGATCGTAGGAAGGATTGGCTCCGCCGAGCCGAGGCTTACATCGCAGCGGGGGCGGACGCCCTGTACGCCATCTGCTGGACGGTTGAGCACGCCAAGTGGTTCCGAACGCAGGTCCACCTTCCCCTCATGACCATCCGGACCCTGGGTACAGAGACGCCAGCCGACCGCCTCCAGCAGTATTCCGGGGACATCATGTCCCTGTCGATCGACGAGCTGTACGCACTTGGGTACGAGATGTACGTTGAGCCCACGACGCTGGTCGGCGTTGCCGCCAACGCTATGTGGGCCGCGGCGCAGCGGGTGCTCACCTCGGGACGTAGCAGCGATGCAGCCGATGAGCACGGCAACCTCTACGACCACCTGGAGCGCTGGATGGACGTGGCCGAGGTGAGGCGGATCCGGGCCGCCTACGTGACCGAGGCGAACCCCTGAGCGTTCACCAGCGCAATCGACATGCCCGTATGATCAACGACCCGGAGGTATTGGTACATGGGTGTCGCCGGAGACGACAGCGAACTGTGGCAAAGACGCGTGAAGGACTACTCACGTCACGTCGCCGATTTGCGCCATCGCACTTACGAGGGAGCCTCCGACAGAAAGGCGAAGGAGGAAACGTTCCTTCGGGCCTTCGAGCTCACGACGCCGCTGGCGTTGCGCGTGCTCGAGGACCTCTCTAACTGGTACCTGGCCGGCACCGGCTCAACGCAGACGAACCTCCCTTCCCCTGATGGCCGGGACGGGCTCGTGGGGAGCTGGGCCGCGAGTTGGCCGTTGCTCGAGCAAGACCGGGACCGCACCACCGGCCGGGAGCTCCCGCCCGTGGCGATCTGTGTGGTCTTTCCCATCGACTGGACCCACCCACACCTGGCCCTGATGGGCGGAGGGGTACCGGCGTTCGCCTGGCCGTTCCAAGTGGCCTCACCCGAGGACGTGGCAAGACAAGAGCCGGTTCTGCGGGTAATGGCGGAAGCCGAGTTGCACGACCGCATTTACTGCGCCCGGTCCAATTGGGCCGTCCTCCCTGAGGGTTTTGGGGCCAATCTCGGATGATCGCGACCAATCCGTCGCCCCCACCTTCACCCGCTCAGGAAACTGGGACGGGGCGTCCTGCCGGCCCGACACAGACCGGTTTGGCACTTTCGAGACATCGTCCTCGCGCCCGTGACGGCGATGGTGAAGGGTGAACGCGCAGGATCCCCGAGCTATCCCGCCGTGGTCCGGCTTCTTGGTGTGGTTCCGGCCTTCTTGGCGTGCGCGGGTGGACATCTGTTGCTCGTGGCACGCCAAGAAGGGTCCAACCACGCCACGAAACACCACGCCACGAAAGGTCTCACCACGCCCAGATGCGGTATTCACGCCGAGAAGCGGCAGACGGCCCCCGCTCCTTTGGGTGAACCATGCGCCGGGCGCATCGCCGGGCGTACGGGTTCGCCCGACCAGGAGCTCATCGGCAGGGAAGGGTCGTCGGAGGTCCACAGGCCAGCGGCAGTGGAAACTGTGCGAACCTGGGGCGGTGAGCGAGGCTTCGCCCCCCGAAGGTGCCCGTCTGCGCGTGGCTTTCGATGCCACGCCTTTGCTCGGGCCCAGGACTGGAGTGGGGGAGTTTTGTTCCGGAGCCCTGCAGGCGCTCTCCGAAAGGGCCGACCTGGCGATGGGCGCCTACTCCATGAGCGGGCGGCGCAGGCACGCCATCGCCGCTGAGGTCCCGCCCGGGGTCGCCGTGCATGATCGGCCCATGGCGGCCGGGCCCCTCAGCAAGTCGTGGGCCCACTGGTCCTTCCCTCCCGCGGAGCTATTCGTGGGCAGGACCGACGTCGTCCATGGCACCAACTTCGTGGTTCCCCCGGCGTGGTGGGCGGCCACGGTCGTGACCGTCCACGACCTGACCCCGCTGCGGTTCCCCGAGCTGTGCTTGCCGCCAGCCCGCGCCTACCCCGAACTGGTCAGGAAAGCCCTGGGGCGGGGCGCTTGGGTGCATACCCACACGAGCTCGGTCGCAAAGGAGGTGGTCGCATCTCTCGGCGCCAGGCCGGACAGGGTTCGGGTGGTCCACCCGGGCGTCTGGCCCCCGGGCCGTGCTGAGCGGCCGGATGTGCCGAGTGCCGTGGCCGCCCGGAGCGCGCTGCTGCCGGATTGGGTGAGCCAGTACGTGCTGGCCGTCGGGACTGTGGAACCGAGGAAAGATCTGCCGTCTCTCGTACGGGCCTTTTGCTCGTTCGCCAAGGGTTATCCCGGCTTGGCACTGGTCCACGCAGGCCCCGAAGGCTGGGGGAGCGCCCAACTGGAAGAAGCCATCGCTGGTTGCCCCGCCGGCAACCAGGTGGTCCGGCTCGGGTGGGTCGACGACGCAGCTCGCGACGCCCTCATGGCCGGCGCGACCGTCTTCGCGTTCCCCTCGCTGTACGAGGGGTTCGGGCTGCCGCCTCTCCAGGCGATGGCCGCCGGGGTGCCCGTTGTCGCCACACGTTGCGGCGCAATCGAGGAGGTGCTCGGCGACGCGGCCCGGCTGGTCGACGTCGGCGACGTCGACGCCCTCGCCAAGGCCCTCGAGGAACTGCTCGGCGACGAGCCTGGCCGTGTCGAGCTGGCGCGGCGCGGCCGGGACCGCGCCGCCCTCTACACCTGGGAGGCGTGCGCATCCGGCCTGGCCGCCCTTTATCACGACGCCAAGCGCGCCAGTTGAGGCCGAGTGGGGAGGTGGTTACCCGGCGGGCGGCTCGGGTGCGGTGTCGCGGCTCCAGCCCGACCGTGCCGTGACCAGCACCCCCGCGCAAACCAGCGTCACCCCCAAGAGCTGGATGAGCGTCGGCCGCTGGGAGAGCACTACCGCAGCCAGCATGAGCGAGGCCGCCGGCTGCAGGAGCAGTAGCAGCGAGGAGATGGTCGCCGGTAGGTGAGGCAGCGCCGAGGTGATAAGGAGCCATCCGAGCGTCTGGCTGACGAAAGCGAGCAGGGCCAACCAGCCGAACGCCGCCAGTGACATGTGGAAGCTCAGTTGCCCTAAAAGCAGACCGAGCACGAGCGAGGCGAGAGCCGCACCCAAGGTCGCGTCAGCCACGGGGCCTGCGATCTGAACCAGGCCCTCGGTGTTCCGACGCAGTACGAGGATGAAAATTGCGTAGCAGACCGAAGTGCCGAGACCGTAGAGCACTCCGCCTACCGGGTGCTCGCCAGGGCGGGAGTGCCCGATCACGCCGGCGAGGAGCACCACGCCACCCAACACCACAGGCAAGGCAACAAGGAATTGCGTCCGGGGCCGCTCCCGCAGGACGGCCCACGCGATCATTGTCACGAACAGGACCTGCAGGTTGCCGAGGACGGTTGCGATCCCAGCGCCCACGTCGTAGATCGAGTGCGTCCACAGGACGAGGTCGCCACCGAGGAACGCGCCCGCCAGTGCGGCCATTAGCCGGTCCCGGGCCGAGCGCCGGCCGTAGCGCCGCTGTTCCCAAAGCGCGAGGGCGTAAAGGCCCGGCAAGGCGAGCACGCAGCGAAGGAAAGCCGTTGTGCCGGCTTCGGTGTGAGCCAGTTGGACCACGATCGCCGAC
>DATKHZ010000491.1:0-5772 GCA_035509995.1 Acidimicrobiales bacterium
GCCGGGTGCCATGAAGTCGCTTTCTTGTGCCTCGCGAGCTTCCCGGTCGAGTACCTGCACGGCACCGACCTCAAACGCCCTCCCGGCGTGTGCTTGGCGCAGCCCGGCGACCTCCGACCGGTGGCCGTTCATGGTGCTCGCCCAGCGTCGAGCACGGTCGGTCAGTTCGTCGTCGCCCGCCATGGCTTACACGCTAGCGAGGGGGACTGACCGTTCTGGTGGGTAACATGATCCGCACTCAGCTGTCGAGATAGGAGAAGAGCAACGTGGACGTCCGGATCGGCGTTACTCAGTCGCCCAGGGAGATCGAAGTCGAGCTGGCAGACAATACCAGCGCAGACGAACTGGTCGCCAAGATCGATGCTGCCGTCACCAGCGCGACCGGGATGCTCTGGCTCAGCGACAAACGGGGCCGGCGCGTCGGGATCCCCGCCGCCAAACTTGCTTACGTAGAGCTGGACAGTGGCGCCGAGACGCGCCGCGTGGGTTTCGGGGCGGCAGTCTGAGGCGGCCTCCTGACCGGCGTGCCGAGCCGAGTGGCTGAGCTGCTCGACCGCAAGCTCCTGTTTGTCACCGGCAAGGGCGGTGTTGGTAAGACGACGATCACCGCCGGGCTAGGGCTTCTGGCAGCGAGCAAGGGCAAGCGGACGCTGGTATGTGAGCTCGACGCCAAAGGCGACCTGGCGTCAAGTTTCGAGACCGCTCCGACAACCTTCGAAGAACGCGAGGTCGCCCCCAGGCTATGGGCGATGTCCATGGACACCGAGGCATCGCTCCGGCAGTACTTATTGCTCCAACTGAGGCTGCCGAGGGCCTTCCGGATCGGCCCTTTGGCGAGGATGTTCGATTTCGTTGCGCAGGCAGCACCCGGCGCTCGTGAGATCGTGACCATCGGCAAATTGTGCTGGGAGGTCCGCGAACGGCATTACGACCTGGTGATCGTGGACGCTGTTGCCACCGGTCACATGATCGGGCAGCTGGCCGCTCCCCAGGCGATCAACCGTTTGGTACAGGTTGGCCCGGTGCGCCAGCAGACCGGCTGGATGCTCGAGATCCTCTCCAACCGCGCGACCACCGGGGTGCTTGTCGTTGCCACTCCCGAGGAGATGCCGGTGACAGAGACGATCGAGTTCGTCGGCCGCCTGCAGACCGAGACGACCGTGGGCTTGGCGGGGGTTGTGGTGAACCGGGTATTGCCGGAGCTTTTCGGGACGAGGGAGGAGCAGGCCTTCGAGGCGGTCTGCGCCCCTGCTTCCCGTGAGCTGCTGGCCGAGGCCGTTGGCGGCCGCGCCGAGCCACTGCTCGAAGCTGCACGTTTGATGGTCAGGATGCGCCGCTCGCGGGCTGCTCATTTGGAGCGTTTGCGTGAAGCGATCGGTCCGGGCACGACGCGGGACCGGACGGAGCTGCTCTATGTTCCGTACCTTTTCCTTCGGTCCTACGGGCTCCGCTCCACTCGCCAGGTTGCGGCAGCCCTTGCCGCGGAGCTGGAGAACTGATGGCGGCCACCGAAGCGCCGAGCACCGTCGAGGCGCTGCTTGCGGCCAAGGAAATAGTTGTTGTGTGCGGTCCGGGTGGTGTTGGCAAGACAACGGTTGCCGCGGCGGCTGCCGCAATGGCGGCATGCCATCAGGGCGGCAAAGTGCTTGTCGTCACGGTGGACCCTGCGCGGCGCCTTGCGCAGGCGCTCGGCCTGGGCCAGGGAGCGGCCGGCCTCGAGAGGGTGCCGGCGGAGTCCTTTGCCAGTACCGGCACGGTCCCACGCGGCGAGCTTTGGGCGGAGGTGCTCGACACCAAAAAGAGCTGGGACGCTCTGGTGGCACGTCATGCCCCGGATGCGGCGACGGCTCGGCGCATTCTGGACAACCCTATTTACCAAAATATCTCCGGCCGTTTCGTGCAGAGCCACGATTACATAGCGGTGGAGCGCCTCTATGAACTGCATTCAGAGGGCAGTTATGACTTGATCGTGGTCGATACGCCTCCGACGCGCAACGCCATCGATTTCCTGCTTGCGCCGGAGCGAATGGCGGAGTTCTTTAGTTCGAGGTTGCTGCGCCTGCTGACGGTGCCCTACCGCATGCGCTTCGCCGACATCGCTTCGAAGCCTTTTTACTATGTCGCCGATAGGATCCTCGGTTCACAGTTCCTTCAGAACATCACTGAGTTCTTCATACTTTTCCAGACTCTATCTGAAGGTTTCGTCGCACGAGCGAAGCAGGTTGAACGCCTCCTGACAGACCGGCGTACCACTTTTATCGTCGTGAGCACGCTCGAAACAGTCCCTGTCCGCGAAGCGGAGACTTTTATGGGCCTGCTGCCAGAAAAAGGCCTTCACCTTGGAGGCCTCGTGCTTAACAGGGTCCTCCCTGCCTATTTGCTCGAGCCAGGCTTGGCAGAGCGAGCAGGCCGGCTCTCGGCCGGGGCGGGCGACCTGGCCAGCGCCCTCTGCGCGACGACAGGTCCCATGGCGGGGGCTGACCCGGCGCTGGTCGAACGGGTGCTGACGGAGGTTGGCACCAATTTCAACAACATTGGCGTGGTGGCTAAAAGGGAGGCGAGCCAGCGCTCCGAGCTGTCCCGCCTGCCGAGCGTGGTAGTCAGCGTGCCCGAACTTGAACAAGATGTCCACGACCTGGGTGGCGTGCTCGAACTGGGCCGACATATATGGTCATGGGACAAGCCTCGGTAGCACGAGGCCGAGCCAGAGTAGTAATAGGCAGAACCAAGACTGGAGGTGAGCGGTGGCAACACTGGCCGAACTTGTCCGGGACCGAGCCAACGTGCCGGGCCAGGTGGTCGAGCACCTGCAACGGCTGGTCGGCACGTGGGGGATCCTCTCCGACCTGTCTTTTTCCGACCTGCTGCTGTTCGTACCCGCGGTACGGCCGCCGGTGACCAGCGCAGCACTGGCGGGCACCAGCCTTGCGGGCGAGGGGGGCGGTTTTGTGGTTGTCGGGCAGGTACGGCCGACGACAAGCCAAACCTTGCACCTGGAAGACCTGCTCGGGCGCGAGGTACCTGACAGCGAGCGGCCGCTGCTGGCGCGGGCTTGGGAGCTCAAGACCATCGTCGAAGGAGAGGTACCGGTTGCGGCACGCAGCGAACTGGCCAGGGTGGTGTGCATCCCGGTTCGCTTCGGGGGCGAAGTCGTCGCCGTGCTCACGCGCGAGGCCCCGCTTATCGTGGGCCGGCGCGCGGGCGAGCTCGAGCGTGTTTATATAGCTGTCTTTGACCGCTTGGCGAGGATGGTTGCCGCAGGTACCTTCCCGTTCCCCGTGGACGAGCCGCTTTCGAGCGAGGCACCCCGTGTGGGTGATGGGGTGATGACCCTGGACGCCGCTGCCCGTGTCGAGTTCGCCTCGCCTAACGCCGTCAATGCACTTCACCGGCTCGGTACCTACCGGGGCATCCTCGGGGCCAGCCTCGCCGAGCTGGGCCTCGAGCATTCCCCCGTGCCGGCTGCGTTCAATGGGCTGGTCCCTGCGGCCGAGGAGCTCGAGCTGGGAGACGTCGCGGTGTTCATACGTTGCATTCCTCTGCTTGACCAGGGAAAGGCAACCGGCGCGCTGGTGCTCGTGCGAGATGTCACAGACATCCGCCGGCGGGACCGCCTGCTCATGGGCAAGGACGTCGCGATCCGCGAAATCCACCACAGGGTGAAGAACAACCTCCAAACGATCTCCTCGTTGCTGCGCCTGCAGGCGAGACGCGTGCCAAAAGGCGTTGCCCGGCATGCTCTGGAGGAAGCCGAGCGGCGCGTGCGCAGCATCGCTGTGGTCCATGAGATCCTTTCGAGGGACACGGCCGACGAGGTCGACTTCAACGACATCCTCCCGTCTCTTGTGAGGATGGCGGAGGACCTTTCGAGCACTTCGACCCCGGTCAAGGTCACCTGGTCGGGTGAGGCCGGAGAAATGGGGGCTCAGGTGGCGACGCCCTTGGCGGTCGCGCTGAACGAGTTGCTTCAAAATGCCGTGGAACACGCCTTCGTCGCTCACCCGGAGGAGTCGCAGCCGGAGGTGCACGTCTTGTTCGACCGTCAGGGCGACGAGCTCTCCGTCCAGGTTAGGGACAACGGCGCCGGGCTGCCCAGGGACTTCTCGATCGACAAGACCACGAGCCTCGGTCTGTCGATAGTTCGCGGGTTGGTCAAAAGCCAGCTGGGTGGCAAGATCCGGATGTACAACTCCGAGGGGACTGTCGTCGAACTAGCTGTGCCTATCAGTCGGGACGAAAGCGGCGACCTGGCCCGGATCTAGAGCTAGGTTCAGCCAGCTCTGCGCTGCCGCGCCAACCAGACCTTGCGAAGCTTCCGTCGCTCCTCTTCGGTCGTCCCACCCCAGATGCCCGACTCCTGGTTGGTTGCCAGAGCGAACTCCAGGCAACTGGTCCGGGCGTCGCACGAGGTGCACACGGTCTTGGCACTGACTATCTGTTCGACCGCCGGGCCTGTGCTGCCAACGGGAAAAAACAGGTCGGGGTCGGTATCCCGGCATGCGGCCCGCTCTCGCCAGTCCTCGACATCCCACTCGATGCTCCGAGTCCAAGTTAGGGCCACTCAGTCTTCCTCCCGGCGTTGAGTTCTACACAGCACCGGGGGCCGCCCGGTTAGGCCCCGCAAGGTGGGCCGCGTGTCGCTTGTGAAATTGTTCACGTACTAGTCCACACACAACAATGTCTGAGAAGTCGTGCGTACAGGCAGTATAGCCCCGATAGTTCATCGCGCAAGGGCCCTTTTAGGCATTCCACTAATGTCACGAGCTGCCCGCAGCCCCTATAGGCAGGACCAGCGACAATGCAGCGGCCTCCCAACGCAGCTCGATGTGGTCGGACTCGCCCACATAGTCGCCGTCCACTTGGTAAGGAACAGGGCGATAGCCCTTGATAGTCGCCGAGTCGAGCCCTTGTACTAATGACACATGTTTGGAACGGGCAGCTTTGCCGCCTTCGCCAAACGCAGAGCCCAGCACCGGTAACAGCGTCCCTAGGGTCAACCTTTGGAAGGTGACCAGGCTGAGGCCCGTCTCGAGAGAAGTGCCAGGCGCGAGGTGCATTGGCCGGTTGCCAAAGTATGTATAGGGGTCCGTGTTGAGGCAGATAGTGAAGTAGCCGTCGTCGGGCCCGGCTTCTTGAGCCTGTACCGAGAACGCCGCACGGCGCCGGTCATAACCCGTCGCCCATGTCAACAACGTCGCCATTACGAACAACGCCGGGCCCGCGTAGCGTTTGAGCGGCGCGAGCTTCTCCACCCGTGCCACCACGGCGGCATCGAAGCCAATCCCGGCGTGGAACAAGAAATAGCGCGAATTGAGCTGGCCCAAACCGACCCGGTCCACCGACCGGGCGTTTAGGGCAGATAGGAGCTGGCTCGTCGCCTCGATGGGGTCGTTAGCCATGCCGAGAGTCCGGGCGAACACATTTGTGGACCCACCAGGCAGGACACCGAGTGCAGTGGGCGACCCCGCGAGCCCGTTAGCTGCCTCGTTGAGCGTGCCGTCTCCGCCGAGGACCACGACGGCGTCCATGCCGTCAGCAGCGGCACCCTGGGCCAGCCGCGCCGCATGGCCGCGCCGGTTGGTCTCTTTCAAGACGACATCGTGATCGGCGGACAGTGCCTTGTGGATAACCACCCGCGCCCGGGCGGTGACCGACGAGGCAGAGGTATTTACTATCAGGAGCAGTTGCATCAGCGAGCGTGCGCCTCTGCGGCGTTGCGCAACTCCGAAACGCTGCGGGCGAGAAGTCGTGAGACGTGCATCTGGGAAATGT
>DATKHZ010000492.1:0-2190 GCA_035509995.1 Acidimicrobiales bacterium
GACGCGGTCGTTGATCATGCAGCTAGCCCCCGCCTCGTGGCAGAGCTTCACCGCCCGCTCGGAGATCTCGTAACGCTGCCGGTCCGAACAGTCTTTGGCGCGAACTTGCACGCAAGGCACCCCGGCGTCGAGAACGAGGGAGATGAGGGCGAGCGTGCGGGCAGGCTCGTCATGGCCCTTGTAGCTTGCGATGTAGTGAAGACGGCCCAGCACGTGTGCTCCCTTCGCCGGTATGACCCGGATCAGGTTCAACGGTCGAGGGCTCCCAGCCCTCCTCTCAGCCCGGTCCAACCGTGCTCCCGTGTTGCCTCCTGCCTACCCCGGCTAGCGATCTATGTCAAGTCAAAAACAAAACCTGAACTGCCATCCGGGGAGCAAAGGCGTCGATAGGCAACCAAAAGATCTCCCCAGAACTAGGGGTTGCTGCCAGCGGAGCCCTTGGCCTGAGCGCAGACGGGCTCCAATGAGCTACCCGCTGTCCATCATCAGGCGCGCCGGCGGTCTATGGCGCCGCGAACAGCGCCGGCAGAGCGCCCCTCCAGGCTGCAACGGCCTCCTCCACGCTGAAGTCGGCAAGACCGTCGATAACGATACGGTCACCGCCGGCGGAGCCAATATCGGAAATAGGAGTGGCGGCTTCCAGAGAACGTTCGAGGACCAAGGGCAGGTGTGCGGGCGCCACGCTCAGGAGGACTCTGGAGGGCCCTTCGCCGAAAAGCTCTTCGTGGCCGCGGATCCCGGTTATCCGGCACCCGGTCCAACTTTTCACCGCCATTTCCGCCAGTGCCACGCCGAGGCCACCATCGGAGATGTCGTGGATGCCGTCGACCAGGCGCGCCCGCACCAGGTCCGCCACTAACCCGAGCAGGCGGGAGTGCAGTCCCAAGTCGAGGGGTGGCAGAACCCCGCCGGAGTGGCCCCGGCGCTCGGCTGCCCAACGTGACCCGGCAAGCGAAGTAGCAGCCGGGCCGCTCGGGCCCAGCAGCAGCACACGGCTGCCATCTCTGAGCGAGGGCGTGGGGATCCCTGCTTCGAGCTTGTCGATCAAGCCGAGCGTGCCGACCACGGGGGTCGGGTCGATATCGGTGCCCATGCTCTCGTTGTAGAGGCTGACGTTCCCGCCGACGACAGGGATGCCGAGCGCCGTGCAGGCCTCGGCCATGCCGTCGATGGCCTCCGAGAGCTGCCACATCACGGCGGGGTGCTCCGGGTTGCCGAAGTTCAAGCAGTTGACGAGTGCAACAGGCAACGCGCCGCTGCAAGCGACATTGAGGGCGGACTCCGCCACTATTAGGCGGGCCCCTGCGCGCGGGTCGAGAGCGCACCAACGGGAGTTCCCGTCGGTGGAGAGCGCAATCGCGCGGGCGGTCGCCCCGTCGGGTGCCCGGGCACCCGGGGCGGAGAGCCTCAGCACTGCCGCATCCGCTCCAGGAGCCACGATCGTGTTGCGGAAGAGCTGGTGGTCGTACTGGCGGAACGCCCAGGAGGGGTCGACGAGCATCGCCAGGAGATCCTCGACCAGTTCTTTCGAAGAACTTGGGCCCGGCAGCCTTGCGGGGTCGTCAGCGGCAAGCTCGTCCAGAATGGGAGGGCGCTGCATCGGGCGGTCGTAGATGGGTGCGTCTTCATGGAGGCTCGCTGCCGGGACATCGGCCAGGACCTCCCCTTCCCACCCCCGGAGGACCCGGAGCCGCCCCGAACCAGTGACTCTGCCTACGACGGTCGCGCGCACTTCCCAACGCCCGCAGACTTCCATAACCTCACCCAGCACGCTGGGCGTAACGATGGCGAGCATGCGCTCCTGGCTCTCGCTGGTCATCACCTCGAACGGCGCCAGGCCCGGTTCGCGCAGCGGCACCGCTTCGACGTTCACGTCCATGCCGACCCCGCCCCGCGAGGCCGTCTCGCTGGTGGCGCAGGTGATCCCCGCGCCGCCGAGATCCTGGATACCGAGCACGAGGTGCTTGTCGAGCAGCTCGAGGGTCGCCTCGATCAGGCGCTTTTCCTCGAACGGGTCGCCGACTTGAACGTTCGGGCGCTTTGCCGCTTCGGCTTCCGCGTCGTCGGTGAAGGCTGCCGAAGCAAGGACGCTCACCCCGCCTATCCCGTCGCGCCCGGTGCTCGAACCGAGGAGCACCGCCAGGCTCCCCTCCCCCCCCGCCCGTCCCAAAACGAGGCGGTCCTTAGGCA
>DATKHZ010000493.1:0-5905 GCA_035509995.1 Acidimicrobiales bacterium
CGACTACGTCTTCCACACACAAGATACGGGACTACTCTACACGTAATTACACGCTTGTCAATAGGTCTGACAAGCCATTCTCAAACGGTAGAACCGGCCGCCTGTGGGCTAACAGAGGGAAAGGCTGTGGATCTCCTGGGGGTCTCTCGCGGTACCCCTACCCGGCCTAAGACGACGAAGGACGCGGACGTCTAAACCCACTGAGTGAGGGCTCTGGTCGCTGACGTGCGCCGGTGAGGGCGTTGGTGCCGTCGGAGCAGGCCAGCAGCTACGAGATGGGCTCGTTCCGGAGGACGGCCCATATCTCAGGTGATGGCCCGATCGGCTACCTCGAGATCGGCCCCCCTTTTGGGAGGTCAGGCCGGCGCTTCAGGAGCAGCAGAAAGCGGCGCCGAGGCAAGGGTCGAGGCCAGGGCCGTTCCGCCGAGCAGCGAGGGCGTGCCGGTGCGGGTAACCAGCTCCACCCAGCGGTTGTCCGCGATACGCGCCAGGGCGGTGAGCTGGCGGCGCTCCCTGGTGCGGAACGGGCGCCCATCGCGACCAAGCACCACGACCAGGGACGCAACCGACATGTCGGCCCATGCGACATCAGAGGGGCTTGCGGCGCCGCCACCTCCCACCGAGGCCCGCGCGCCCTTCACGAATGCGAACACCCACGCTTCGGGAGGCATGGTGCCGACTGAGGTGAGCGGGTGCGGAGCTACCGGGTCGACGACGGCAGCCCAGTCCGCTTCGAAGTCCTTGACGGCGTGGGATACCAGGGCAAGCAACACGTCGCTCGGGTCGTGGCGCTCGACGATGTAGGCGGCCGTCTCCAAAGCGTCGACGCGCGGGTCGGGTAGATCGCCGGGTACCTCACGGACGTCCTCTACATCCACACCGTCGACCTGATTGACTTCGTTGACCATGAGGTCGAGCAAGCTCGCCTGAGGCAGTTCGACGACTAGCTCGTCTATCGCTCGCCCGGCCCCACGTTCGAGGATGTCGACCCCGACCAGGTCACCGCGGACTGCGCCGATCCGGCTGGCGACGGCTCCGAGCGCGCCCGGTCTGTCCGGTAGCCAGACCCGCACCACGTAGGTCGCCATCGAGTTAACAGTATGGCGCCCGAACGTGAACGGAAGGTTTCAATAAACGCGCTTACCCGTTAATCTCTAATGGCAAATGGGAGCGCCCCCTCGGCGTGTCAGCCGAGCTTAGTGAGCGCACGCCGCAGGTTGCGCACTGCCTGGCCAATGCGCTGCTCGTTCTCGACAAGCGCGAAGCGAAGGTAACCCTCACCACCCGTGCCGAAGCCAACCCCGGGCGAGGTCGCAACACCCGCGTCGGTAACAAGGTACTTGGCGAACTCGAGCGAGCCCAGTTCCTGGTAGGGCTCGGGCACCGCCGCCCAGACGAACATGGTGCCGACCGGCTTGGCAACAGGCCAGCCAATGCGGTTGAGGCCCTCCACCAGCGCGTCCCTCCGGGACTCGTAGATGGCGTTTACGGACTTGGGGTAATCCGCCGCTTCGTTGAGAGCCACGATAGAAGCGATCTGAATAGGTTGGAAAGTCCCATAATCCAGGTAGCTTTTCAGCTTCGTGAGCGCGCTCACCACCTCTGAGTTGCCCACCGCGAAAGCCACCCGCCAGCCGGCCATGGAAAAGCTCTTAGTCAGCGTGTAAAGCTCGACCGCGACTTCCTTGCCGCCGGGGACTTGGAGCACCGATGGCGGTTCATAACCGTCGAAGTAGGTGTCCGAGTACGCGAAGTCGTGCACGAGCACGACATCATTGGCTTTAGCAAAATCAACGATCCTTCGCATCCATGCCAGGTCCACGCATTCGGTCGTCGGGTTATGGGGGAAGGAGAACACGATCGTTTTCGGTTTCGGCGAAGCCTCTTCCCAAGCCTTTACCAAGTTCGCAAAGAAATCCTCGCCAGGCCCGACCCTCACCTCGCGCACATCTGCCCCGGCAAACAGTGGAGCGTAAATGTGGATCGGGTAGGACGGCGAAGGCACGAGGGCCGTGTCCCCAGGCCCGACCAGGACCCACATCAAATGAGAAAGCCCCTCTTTGGCACCGATTGTGAACACGACCTCGGTCTCGGGGTCCAAGTCCACGTCGAATCGGCGCTTGTACAGTTTGGAAACGGCGAGGCGTAGGTTTGGCAGGCCACGTGACGACGAGTAGCGATGGTTGCGCGGGTTGCGCGCCGCTTCCGCTAACTTTTCGACCGCTATCGGAGGGCTCGGGATATCAGGGTTGCCGAAACCCAGGTCGATGACGTCCTCGCCGGCACGACGCGCCTCGTCGCGCAGTTGGTTGATAGCCGCGAACACATAAGGCGGCAGCCCATTGATCCGGCGGAACTCCACTACGCCTCCTTGACCGGGCCTCTGAACCGGTGCCCCATAAAGGCTAGCGGGCCAAGTGGTCGGCTTGGTGAAGGTTATTCGCCGCCGGCGCGCTGAACAGCGAGCAAACCGGCGCCGACAGCGCCGGCGCGCTCGCCGAAGTGAGCTGGCAATATCTCCACTTTTCTGGCGCCGGGCGCCTCGGCCAGATCCGCGAACGCATCCCTGATGCGGCCCATAAACGCCCGTTCAGCCTCGATTAAACCTCCACCGAGGACGATGACCGAGGGGTCCAGGGCGTTGGCCAGGTTCGCCAGCCCGAGCGCCATCCACCATGCAAAGGTCCCCATAACCTCGAGGGCCTCGGGGTCCCCGTCGAGCGCCGCTCTCGTGACGTGTTCGCCCCGCACCGCCTCCGGGTCGCCGCCCGCAAGAGCGACCACTGTGCTGAGCTGCCCCGCTTGAGCCGCCTCCCTGCCCAACCTGCCCAGGGCGCTCCCCGAGGCAAAGCGCTCCCAGCAGCCCTTTTTTCCACATGGGCAGGGTGGGCCTTGCGGGTCGATAACCATGTGGCCGATCTCGCCGGCAAAGCCGTGGGCGCCCTCGACTAGCCTCCCGCCAAGTACGGCCCCGCCCCCTATCCCCGTCCCGAGCGTCACCATGAGCACATCGTCTGAGCCTTTGGCGGCACCGATCGCGTGCTCGGCCCAGCATGCGGCGGTCGCGTCGTTGACAACAATCGTTGTCGCCACTAGCGGGCGGCGCCTCGCAAGCTCGTGGCGAAGGTCAATACCGTCGAAGGCGTGGAGGTTCGGGCAGAAATGAGCGATACCCTCGCGGTCCACCATGCCAGGACAGCCAACGCCGAGCGGCAGGGTGACGGCGCCTCCGGCGGCCGCCGTGACGGCGGCGGCAGCGTCAAGGACGATCGCGATGACATCGTCGGTCCCGGAGTCCGGGGGTATGGCCAGTTTCTCGACCGCCTCGATTTCGCCGGCCGCGCCGACGCTAACGGCGAGCACCTTCGAGCCGCCGATGTCAACACCGACCGAAGGCCCCAAAGGCACTCCTCCCCGGCTCAACGATCGCCTCCGAAACAGTGCAGCGCCACCGCTGTTGCGGCTGCCACGTTGATCGAGTCAACCCCGCCCGCCATCGCGATCCGCACCGCCCGGCACATAGCGAGCACAGGCACGCTTAGGCCATGGCCCTCCCCGCCCACGACCAGTGCGACTCGGGAACCCTGGAGCTCGGCAGAGACCACTTCGATCCTCTCGGCTTGAGATGAGGGGGTGAGCGCCAGCGGGACAAAGCCCCATTTTCTCACCAGTTCGAGCGACGCCGGCCAGGGCGAAAGGCGAGCGAACGGCACTCGTAGAACATGGCCGAGCGAAACCCTTACGCTCCTGCGGTAGAGGGGGTCCGCACAGGTGGGGTCGAGCAGGACCGCACCAGCGCCGAAAGCTGCGGCGTTGCGGAAAATGGCACCGAGGTTTTCCTGGTCGTTCACTCCCTCGACGACCATAACGACCCGTGAAGCGAGGTGTGCCAGTAAATCCGCGGGTGAGCGCCCTGGCAGCCGGCCGGCCAGGCCGAGCAAGCCGCGATGCACGTTGTACCCCGTGGTCGCTGCCATGACGTCCTCGTCGGCAACATACACGGGAAGCCCGGCCGGCAAAGCTAGGTCCTGGAGGGCCTCGAGACGGCGTCGCAACACGAGAAGGGAGCGCAAAGGGTAGGGCGAGGCGAGCACGGCCTGCAGAGCGAGCAGGCCTTCGACCACGAACACTCCCCCTGCCAACTCGGCGCTCCGGCGCAGGGCTGAGTCCTTCAGGTCGCGATATGGCACCACGTGTGTGTCCGAGGGGCTCGTCACCTCGTAAAGCTCGACGAGCGAGCCCTCCGGCGCCCAGGGGCTCAGGTCTCGACTCGCGCTCTCAGCTCTTTCAGCGCCGTGTAAGCGATACGGCCCTCCGCCCGACGCTTAACGAACACGGGCAGAGGCACCTTTAGGTCGACCACGAGGTGGTAAGTGATGTCGGCCGAGCCGTCGTCGCTCGGGTCGATGTCGTAGCTCCCGTCCAGCCGGCGCGTCACGTCCCCTTCCACCTGCTCCCAGGACAGCCTCGAAGGGGCCGCGCTGTAGTCGTAACGCAGCGTGTACGAAGTGCTCCTCCCAAAAGCGGCCGCGCGGAACGTCACCTGTGCCGGCCGTCCCTCGGCGTCGCGCTCGTCGACGACAACAGCTTTGATGTCGGAGGCCCATTCGGGGTACCGCTCGAAATCGGTGAGGACCTGGAAGCAGTAAGCAGGGCTAGCCCGGATGACCATCCTTTCGGTGACCTGCTCCTCCACTTGCACACCTCCTTCCGAACATGACCTTAGTGACTCGGCGGGCGTGCGCCCGCGTTTCAAAGGTGCTCGAGCGCGGCTGCCAGCTTGCTTGCCAGGATGTCGTAGGAAAGTTCCTCCTCAGCCCGGCGCCTGCCCGCTTCGCCCATTCGGCGGGCGAGAACCGGGTCTCCCAGCACCGTGGCCAGGGCCTCGGCAACGGCAGCGACTTGCGCCGCCTTCCGACGCCGCCCGTCACGCCAGCCGTTGCCACCTCCGGGCGCCTTCAGCACCAGGCCGGTCTCACCGTCGCGCACGGCCTCTCCGGCCCCGCCCGAGTCGATTGTTATGCAGGGGATGCCGGATGCCGCCGCCTCGACGAGCACGATCCCAAAGCCCTCCTCCTCCAAGCCCCACCAACGAGACCTGCAGCACAGGGCGAACACGTCGGCGCACGCGTAAAAGTCGGGGAGATCGGCATCGTCGAGCTTGCCCACGAAGTCCACCTTCACGCGCGCCCGCGAGGCGAGCCTCTCCAGCCGGTGCCGGTCCCTCCCGGCACCGGCGATTGCGACAGACATGCCCGGGAAACGGCCCGCGATCGTGGAGGCAGCTTTGATTAGGGTGTCCATCCCTTTGCGGGGCACCAGCCTGCTGACGCTCGCCACCAGAGGCCCAGAGTGGGTCAGCCCAAGGCGGGCTCGGGCCGCGGCCCGGTCGATCTGCGGCAGCGGGCAGAAGCGCTCGGTGTCGACTCCTGGGGGGATCTGGACCACGGGAGGGAATTGCTCGGCACTGACGCCGTCGGAGACTTTTGCGCCGTGGCACACGGCCTTGCGAGCTTCGGCCTCGGGATAGTTGCCTGCAGCAATGACCAGGGAAGCGTTCCGGATCGAGCGCGCCAACAGCTGCCGGCTGACGGGGAGCCGCCCCGGCACCGTGACCTCGGCACCGTGCAGGACGACCGCGTATGGGAGGCCGAGCGAAGGCCCGACAAGGCCGAGCGGGACGGCGGGGTCGATCACGACGGCCCGGGCACCTGAGCGCCGGGCAGCTCGCCGGACCCGGCTGGCGAGGTAAGGCTGCGGCAGCAGCACCGGCTCCCTCGTCCGGATCAGCCGGAACTTCTGCTGGCCGTCCCACAATTGCGCGCCCGGGTAGTTCGTCGTGAACACGGTGACGTCGTCGGGGGGCAGCCGGCGCCATAGTTCCCACAGGTACGACTGGATGCCT
>DATKHZ010000494.1:0-3950 GCA_035509995.1 Acidimicrobiales bacterium
GTACGCCGCGCTGGTGACCATTTCCAAAAAGGGAGAACTGACCCTTGGTGAGCTCGCAGCTGCTGAGGGGGTTGCCCCACCTTCGATGACCCGCATCGCAGCCAACCTCGAGCAGGCCGGGCTATTGGAGCGCCGGCCCGACCCCCTCGACCGACGCGTCGCCAGGGTAGCTGTCTCCGAGAAGGGTGCCGAGCTCTTGGCCGAGGCGCGCACCCTGCGTGCTCTCTACCTGAGCGAGCGTCTTGGAGAACTTGGGCCTGAGGAGGTGGAGGTCCTAGGGCAAGCGGCTGAACTGCTCAACCGTCTGGCCGCTGACCCTCGATGAGCTCGCCCGGGATGTTCAGGTCGCTTCGCCGGCACAACTTCCGCCTGTTCCTTGCGGGCCAGCTCGTGTCCAACCTCGGCACCTGGATGCAGAACGTCGCCCTGGTGTGGCTCGTGCTGCAGATCTCGCACAGCCCGTTCGATGTCGGGGTCGTGAGCGCCGTCCAGTTCGTCCCATCGCTCGCGTTCAGTGCGTACGGTGGCGTCGTCGCAGACCGGTTCCCCAAACGCAACCTGCTCCTTGTCACCCAGAGCGGGATGGCCGTGGCGGCTGCTGCGCTGGCGGCTCTCGACCTCACGGGGTTCAGGCCGCTTTGGGCGCTGTACACCGTCACCTTCGTTGCAGGGATGTTCGGGGCGCTCGACATGCCGGCCCGGCAGGCTTTCGTGTCGGAGATGGTCGGCCTGGAGGACCTGCCGAACGCGGTCGGCCTGAACAGTGCCATGTTCAACTTGACGCGGGTGGGGGGCCCGGCGCTTGGCGCCCTGGTGATCGACGTGGCGGGTGTCGGCGACTGCTTCGCGCTGAACGCGCTGTCATACCTGGCCGTCATCGGGGCGTTGATCGCCATGCGACCGGGTGAGCTGTTCGCCGGGCGGCGTGCCCAACACGCCAAGGGCCAGGTCCGCGAGGGTTTCAGGTACATAATGAGCACGCCGAGGCTGCGCCAGACCCTTGCGTTGCTAGCCGTGCTGGGCACGCTCGGCTTCAACTTCAACACCGTGCTGCCGGTGTTGGCAAAGAACGATTTCCGGGGGGGCGCCGGCACCTACGCCCTCATGCTCGTGGCTATCGGGTTCGGGTCGGTGATCGGCGCGCTCACGTCCGCATACCGCCAGCGCACGCGGCTGCTGGTCGTCGTTGTCTCCGCTGGGGCCATGGGGGTCGCGATGCTGGCGGCCGCTGTCGAGCGGGACCTGGCGATCGAAGTCGTACTGCTGGTCGTGCTCGGGTTCGCCTCGATGCTGTACCTGGCGACAAGCAACGCGACCTGCCAGCTGGCGAGCGCCCCCGAAATGAGAGGCCGGGTCATGGGCGTCTACGCAATGATCTTCGTCGGCTCGACGCCGGTGGGGGCCATGCTCGTCGGGTTGGTCGACCAGGAACTAGGTGCCAGGTGGGGACTGGCCCTGGGCGGCGTACCGGCGGTCGTTGCGGCTGCGGTCCTGGGGGTGTCGCTGGCCCGTCGGCGGGACCTCACTGTCTGGCTGAAGGCGCCGCGCCGGCTTTCGGGCCGCCGTTCCCGCACCGTCTATACCGGCGAAAGTGCTGGTAGCGGCCCGTAGGAGTTCGCGAGGTCCCGGTTTTCCTGGGCGATATGTAGCGTGGTCGGCTCAATTAGTTAGCCGCCATAAAAAAAGTCGCTGCCTGCGGCATCCATGAACATGGCCGCGTCGTACCCTTGGTTAACTTGAGCCGGTCGCCTGCCTCTCTAGCCGGGGACATCCCGGTGGGCCACGGCCGCGGCCGCATCGCCGCAGCCCTGGTCGCGTTCGGCGTGCTGCTCGCCGGGCTTTTGAGCGGCTGTGCGACTTCGGTGACATACGTAGGCAGTTCCACCCAGGACCTGTACTTCAAGGTCCCGAACACCTGGGAAGTCTTCAGCCAAGCGACCCTGAAAGAGAACGGCTGGATCGACCCGGCCGCGAGCAACCAAGCAGCTCTCGCGGGCCAGAGCCACCCGGTGTTCGAAACGGTTGCGGGTGCCAACGCGAAGGTCGCCAGTTCGGTCGACACCCAATCCGGCCCTTACCCCTGGGCGATGGCCCAAGTGGTGGCCCTCGACGGAACGGACCAGGCCAACACCTCCCTGGCGGCCCTCGCCGACGAGAATTACCCTATTGACCAGCTCAATCAAGATGGTGACCGCGTTCAGCAGCTCTCTCCGACGAGGTTGCTGGTGGACGGTGCATTGCGGGGCACACGAGTCGCCTACGAGATCACCAGCCAGCAGACAGGCGCGATCTCCTTTGAGCAGGTCGCTTTTCTGAACAGCGCGACAGACAAGGTCTGGCTACTGGACGTGGGCTGCTCGCCGGCGTGCTTCCAGGCTCACCGGGCCGTGTTCGACAACATTGTGCGCAGTTTCATCGTGACCGGGCAGGGGCGTTGACAGCGTGTACCGGTCGCATGCCATGCGGGACCGGGCCATGAGCTTTGCCGGGGCGATAAGGGCCACAGCCTTCATGGCCCTCGCCGGTTTGCTCACAGCATGCGCGGGTACCCAGGCGGTCGTCAGCGGTTCGCAGCACCTCTACGTAAGCCTGCCAGCCAGTTGGAAGGTCTATAACGAAAGCCAACTAGCGCAGGCGCAGGCCTTCCAATCGCTCGGCGTCAGCGCGCCGCCGCCGTTCTTGGCCGGCGCCTCCGGCAGCCCGAGGCCTCACGCCGCCGACGTCTTCACCCAGTCGTCGTACCCGTGGGCCGTCGTCTTGGCCGAACCTCTTAATGCCGGCCAGCAGTCCTCGATGTCGCTGCTTGGTTTGAACGACATCTTGGTCCCCGTGGACCAATTGTCGAGCGAGGGCATCCTTGTACAGACGCTGGCGCAGCCAGAGCTACTGGTCAATGGTGCCATGCGAGGCACCCTCGACTCGCTCGAGGTCGGGTTGCCGCCGCCGATCGGTGAGATCGATTACGACCAGGAAACCTGGGCCAACAGCGCCACCAACAAGGTATGGCTCTTGATGGTCGGCTGCTCCCCGAGATGTTTCCAAGCCCAGCATTCGGCCATTACCCACATTATGAGTAGCTTCTACGTCCCAGACAGGGGAAATCAATGACATCCAAACCCGAGCCGACGAGGCCCGACGGGCCCGAGCTGGAAGTTGTCCCCGGATGGGAGACGAGGAAGCGCCGATCGCTCTGGATGCGGTCGCGCCTGCTGATCCTCATGGCGGCTATTTGGGGGATCCTTTTCTGGTACACCCTTTCTTCGGACCCCCTGATCAGTGCCCGGGACGGGCTCATACTTACCTGGAACGCAAAGTGGTGGCTGGCAGTTCTTTTTGGCGCCGAACTGGTCCGTCAGGCCCACTACCTCATTAGCGAGCACTGGGGTGCGTGGGACCACTTCTGGGCCGACGTGTTCTTCGGGGGGCTGAACCGGCGCACCGGGAGGCTCAGCAATTGGAGCCGTTACCGCGCCAGAAGGATTTTTACCGTCGTCCTCCTCCTAGTTGTAGCTGCCATCATCGCAGGGGCCGCCTATCAGGTGAACCCAGTCGAGGGTCTTTTCGAGGTGCCCGGCAAGTTCTTCTCAGCGCTCCCCGGGATCGTGCAGGTCCTGTTCTACCTGATGTTCGGCGTAGCTCAATTTGTCCTGATCTTCTGGTACATGTCGCGCGGGGGCGTGGACGTTTACTACCCGGACGACATCAAGACGCGGTTCACCGATGTATGGGGCCAGGACGCCGTACTTGAACGCGTGAGGGAGTGCCTGGTTTTTCTGGAGGACCCGGAGTCGATCGAAACAAGAGGCGGTTATGTGCCGGGCGGCATCTTGCTATGGGGCCCGCCAGGCACCGGCAAGACACTTCTCGCCGAGGCCGTTGCCGGCGAGACCGGGAAGCCATTTGTTTTCGTCGACCCGGGGGCGTTTGTCAACATGTTCCTGGGGGTCGGC
>DATKHZ010000495.1:0-2672 GCA_035509995.1 Acidimicrobiales bacterium
GCCGAAGGCATACCGACTTTTGGCCACCATCATGCGGTCCGCCGTACGCGACGGTTTCATTGGTCGTAGCCCTGTAGAGGTAAAAGGCGCCTCGAAGGAGCCGGCACACGAGCAGCCTGTGGCGACGGTGGCCGAGGTCGACGCACTTGCTACGGCGGTCCCAGCGCAGTACCGGGCCATGGTTGTCATGGCGGGCTGGTGCGGGCTCCGCTTCGGCGAGCTGGCGGCCTTGCGCCGGGACCGCATCGACCTGATGCACGGCAAGGTAAGAGTCGTCGAGACCGTGACCGAGCTGGCGAGCGGCGAGCGCTTCGCCGGGCCGCCCAAGACATCCGCCGGCCGCCGGACGGTGGCCATCCCACCTAACGTTGTGCCGGTCCTAGAGGAGCACATCGCAACCTTGGGCCCCGGACCAGATGCTCTGCTCTTCCCGGCGCCACAGGGCGGGTACTTGAGCCGGATCCACTTCCGCCAGCGCGTGTGGTTGCCGGCACTGAAGGCTACGGGCCTTGCGTTCCGCTTCCATGACCTGAGGCATTCCGCTCTCACATGGGCCGCCGCCTCTGGCGCGACGATCGCGGAGCTCATGCACCGCGCCGGGCACGCTACCCCTGACGCCGCTATGCGTTACCAGCACGCCACGGAGGACCGCGACGCCGCGGTGGCCCGTGCCATGGCTTCGCTCGCTCTGCCCGCCAAGGTCATACCTATCGGCTCTGCGAACTCGTGACGCCCAGCGGACGCCCCGACCTCTCTTGTTGTGCGAACTTGCGGTGCAGGGTCTGGTACGGGACCCCCGAGGCTTCTCCTAATCGACGCCAGCTGCACCCGGCCTGATGGGCTTTGACGACGGCTCGGGAGAACCGTCCCCCCGCCTGGGCAAGCTCTCTAGCAGTTTCCGCGACACGACGGAGCGCCTCTTGTGCTGCTGCGCTGTCCCCGTCCTCGTGTAAGGGTAGTTGTGCCGTGATGTCGGCATCAAACAGTCGAAGCTCCTCAGCCACGACGACCTAGAGCTCCGCGGCAGCCTGCTCCTGGACGGTCAACTCGCCCGGGGTGGCGCGAACTGTCCAACCATTCGACGATCTCCGCCGGGTCGAAACGAACAAAATGGCCCACTTTGAGGTAGGGCACGCGGCGCTCGGCCACAAGGCGGCGCACATGGCGCACCGAGTCGCCCAGGAGCTGAGCAAGGGTCTCTATGTCGATTAGTTCAGGCACCGTTGTAGGCATGTCTTCCTCCGTTATTAACTGCTACACCCCTCCTCCGGTCCACGAAGGGCCGAGAACGAAACAGCAAATATCAAAACAATTCGCAGCCAGGACTTCCCTGGCTTGACCAACCTGCCCGGAGGTCCTTCACTGGGAAGCAATCAGCTCGTTCGAGCTCCCACACCTACTCTTTGGGTAACGAGACGACGAAAGCTAACGGAGAATTTGAAAAGCTTCTCCCAACTGCCGTGTCGTCGCAGCCGTTCGGCGATCTTGACGACGGCGGCGTCGCCACGCCCGCCCTCGGCGGCCTGTCGGAAGACCCGACCGTGGGCGTCATTTCCCGCCGCGGTCTGCATGCTCCAAAGAGCCGTACTGCAGGAAAGCTCCCCCGAAATACGACATAGCCGAGAGAGCCGTCGTCCCGAGGCGGAGGGGTTCGCACGAACGTCCTTATCCCGCCTGGCTACTTGTCACGCGGGTCGGGCACCGCTCAAGAACCTCAAGGCGGGATAACCCTAATTATCCGCTATTGTCCATTACTGTCCGGTCACCAGAAATTGCTTTACACCGTTCAGGAGATCGAGTAAAAAGACAAAGGAATTGGAACACGATTACAACGTCCCGTTGTCAAGGTCCCAATTAACCTTGCGATGAACTGGGGAAGGTGCTGACGGGTGGCGTGGATGCAGATGATGGGCACCGACTCTGTCGGCTACCACGAGCGCACCGTCCTCGGCCGAGAGGACGACCCCGTCGGCAACGCGCTTGAGTACTACGCGTCCCGAGGCGAGACGCCGATGGCCTGGAGCGGCGCCGGCGCTGCACGGCTCGGTCTCGAGGGCGAAGTGGACATCGACGAGTGGAGGGCCGTGTTCGGCGTAGGCGGTGCGCGCCACCCAGAGAGCGGCGAGCGTCTCGTGCACTGCATGCGGCCGGGTATGGAGCTCGTCGTGAGCCCGCACAAATCGATCGCAGAGCTTGGCGTTATCGGCCGCGCCGAGGACATGCACACGATCCTCGACGCCGAGCGCGACGCCACTATGGGCTACCTCGACACTGTCGTACAGGACCAGGGCGGCCGACGCGGGCGTGCACAGCTGCGGACGCCCACAGAAGGCCTCACCTGGGCGGTGTCCCGTCATGCGACGACGAGAGCCGGTGACCCCCAAGTCCACGACCATGTCCTCGTCGCAAATTTGGTCCGCATGGGCGACGAAAGAGGCGGGTGGAAGGCCCTCGACACCGGGTTGCTCCGCGACCACCTCCATGCCGCCACCGCTGTCGGCCGCATGGCGGCTGCCGCCAAGGCTGTAGAGCTCGGCTACGGGATCGAGCCTGACCCCGGGCGCTCGGGTCGCCTGGGCGGCTGGGCGATCTCGGGTATCCCCAAACAAGCCTGGGAAGTACACGCCAACCGCTCGGCCCAGATCGAAGAGGCCGTCGGCCCTGACGCCTCC
>DATKHZ010000496.1:0-6159 GCA_035509995.1 Acidimicrobiales bacterium
CCGGGCCGATCGATCAGAGCCAAGGTCTTATTATTTCGCCGCCGCGGCGGGACCGCTGGACGGAGGTACCGATCAAACGCCTGCTCAAGCAGTACATCGGCTACGAGGTCACAATCGACAACGACGCGAACGCGGCTGCCATAGGTGAGCGGTGGTCTGGTTACGGGCGTACTACTTCGGACTTCGCCTTTTTGTACCTGGGTACTGGCATCGGTGGTGCAATGTTCCTATCCAATCACATTTACCGAGGTATATCGCGCAATGCTGGGGAGTTCGGCCATATAGTCGTCGAACCGAACGGTACGCCCTGTTATTGCGGTAATCGCGGGTGCCTGGAGGCGATGTGCAGCCCGGCCGCAATTGTGAGAAATGTCCACGCCGAACTGGCCACGGGCAGGGCCAGCAAGCTCGCTGTTTTGTACGAGAAGGACTCCGAGCTGGTCGATCACACCGTAATATGCCTCGCCGCAGTCGAGGGCGATCCTGTCGCCCGGCGCGTCATCGACCAGGTGGCTGAGTACCTGGGCGATTGCGCGGTGACTATTGCCAACGCGCTCGATGTCGAATTGTTGGTAATAGGGGGTAAAAGCGTGACGTACGTGGCGGAGATCTACAAAGACAAAGTCACAGAGTTCCTGCGGTCTCGTCCGCTCGCTCGCAAAGCCCACACCCTTAGAGTGGCCATTTCAAACATGGCCAGCGAAGGTGCCGCGCTGGGAGCAGCATCGTTGGTGCTGCATGCCGCTTACGCCCCCAACACGGCTGACCTGGTTAGTTTCTGATCCTGTCTCAGTGGCGGTGGGACGTGCCGGGTAGGCCGGGAGCAAGCAGGTCCTGGCTGCCGTCCGGGACTGTTATGTTCTCAGCCACCCGCCGCTGCCACCACTCCCGCCAGGCGGCCTGACGGCGATCGATGGCTAGTTCGCTCAGGATTTCGCCCTTGCATTCCGAGAACGGGCGGACGCGCCCGTGCCGGATGGCATCGACGACGAGCACATGCCAACCGAAGTGGCTCTCGACCGGTCCGTAGGCCCTACCAGGTTCCGCTGCAAAAATCAGCTCTTCTAGCGCACCTGCGAGCTGACCGCGCTCGACCCAACCGAGGTCGCCACCGCGAGCACGTGTCCCGGCATCGAGGGACTGCAGCGCAAGGTCGGCCAGTTCGCGGCCGCCAGCTACCTCCCGGTAGACGCGTTCAGCGTTGGGCCGGTCGCTGAGCAGCACATGCCTCACCCTGCGCCCCTCGGCTACCCGGTAGCGGTAGTGGTTCGCTCGGTAGCAGCGGAGGGCCTCCTGTTCGCTGGGCGGCCCCAGGCAGACCTCACCGGCCGCCTGGAGGCAGTCGACCCAGTCGTCAGGAAAGCCGGGCTGGGCGACGCCAAGGCGAGCTGCCTCCAGGGCCACCAACCGGTCCAAGAGGAGCGCACGCGTTCCCCAGGAACGAACTGCAGTGGCCCTCTGTGTGCCGGTGCCCGAGACGGTCTCGTCAGCGCTCGCGCCAAGGCCGAGGCGCAAGCCCACTGGGGAAGTCGCCAGCTCCTCCAGGTGTGGGCCAAGCTCTTGAGACGGCACAGGGGCTCCTCCGACCCACCCCAACACCGCCCCCTCGGCGGCATCGTCAGGCACGGTGGTCCGCCGGAGCACCCTGGACAGCACCGGCGTGGTGGTCGGCGGCGACCGCCTTCGCTTCGCGCCGGCTCTGGCCCAGGCGCAGCGAGAAAGCTGGCGAGTACCAAAGTCTCCCGAAGTAGGTGACCTTGAACAACGCCCAGGACTCGAGGCCACCCTGGCGCGGGCCCCGCACATGCGCTGTGACGCGGACCGCTTGACCAGGGGCGAGGTGCACTCCTTGTACCCAGGGGTTGGTCAACGGCCACGTCTCGACCGGGGACAGCAACTGGACCTCCGCCCTCAGCTCTCCAGAGGTGCAGTTGGTAAGGCGAAGTGCGAGGGTTGCGCTGGCCCCGGGGGCCACCACGATCTCGTCGGTCTCGAGGTCGGCCTCGAGCTCTGCTCCCAACTGGCCGCTCGGGTGCCCGAAAGGAGCCGGGAGGGACATTAGGCCGGACTGACCGGCGACCTGTTTGCCGTCGAGCTCGCCGGCTTCTGCAAACGTAGCTAACACGTCCACTGTGACCACATCCTCTTGGACCTGACCGTTGCCGTCGCTCGCTCTAACGGTCAGGAAACGGCGGCCGGGACGACAATCTTCCGGGGTTCGGAAGCTGACAGGTACCTGGAGGAAGGCTGCGGGAGCCAGCGAGAAGAGCCTGCTCGGGGGGTCGACCGCCCAGCCTTCAGGGCCGATGATCTCCAGCTGTCCGGAGTACGTGCCCTGAGCTGCGCCCGACGCGACCTGAGCGATGAACTCGCCTCCGCCACCAGCCCGGACTACGAGCGCCGTAGCCAGCGCGTGGACAGCCAGCGCTTGGTTGCCCATGGGTGCCGCGCCTTTGTTATGAAGCCAGTAGCGGCTGAAAACGGGTTGCGCGGGCTCGGTTGCAAAGGGCTCCCCGGCCGCCAAGGCTTCGAGTTCCGGTCCTCGCAAGTGAGGAACAGCCAGACGGACGGTAGCTAGTTGCCCGGGCTGCAAGCGCATGCCCACACCTCGGACCGCAGTGTCGCCCGTGACGATGGGTAAGTCTTCGCCGGGCCCCTCCTCCAGAAGGTTGACGAGCTTTGCCCCCGTCAGGCCAAAACGGCTCTCGACGGTGACGTCGGTGGCATACCCCTCGCCCTCGTATAGCCGAACGGTAAGTTCGGTCCCCTTGTCGGGTGCTCCGGCGGCGGGGCCGTGCCCACTTGAAGCCAGGTGGTTGCCCGCCGGCTTCACCGCGCCGAGGACAGCCCTGCCCGGTCCATCTGCCTGGCGAATGCCTAGCAGGCGGGCACTTCGGGGCAATATCCCCGCATGGGGGTTGGCGAGTGTCCCTATCAGTGGTCGGTTGTAAGCCTGCGCTTCCTGCACGCAGCCGGCGTGCCGCCAATCACCTGGGCCTACCACAAGGGCGTGGTCGAACACGTGGCTCCAATGTTCCAGCTCGAACGCGGACCCGTCGGGCGCCGAGCGGCGAGGGGGGTCGATCCATACCCCCGACGGCCAGCCGCTGCAGGCTCGTAGCAGCGACACGTAAAGGCTCCCCGATGGGTCGACGGCGAAACCGGGTGTCCCCCTGTTGATGATTGCCGCCGTCCAGCCGGGTATGTCCTCGTGCTGGGGGATGAGTGAAGCCGGCTGGGCGACCCCGATCCGCCCGGTCACAATTTCGGTGACCAGGGCGGCGACCGCCGATGCGGTCTTGGTCTCGTCAGTCGCCGCCACCACAAGCACGGGCAGCGCCCTGGTATCGCGCAGGTCGGCATTTGGCCGCCAGCGCTCGGTCAAGGAATGAGTCGGCGGCACCAGTACGCGGGCCCAACCCTGCCTGGTCAGCTGGTCCTCGAGCTCAGTTTTGTACGCAGGCCCGGCATCTTCCAAGACGTCAGCCACGAAGGAGTTTTCCGTCGGGCCTCCGATGGCGAGGCGGAAGTCCGGCAGGTTGGAGTCGCCATGGAGTGCCCCGTAACGGTTGCGCTGCGCCTCCGAACACGTGGCAGTTACTCCTTTTTGGATAAGTGCAACCACAAGTTGACGAGCCCAAGGCTCGGCGCCCTTGCCTGGCGCGGTGACGATCTCGGCTATGCCCACTGCGCGGCGGTGATAGGCGGGGCCGGTCTCGGTAGCCTCAACTACAAGCGTGGTGGAAAGGCCGAACCACTCCGTCGCCGGGTTGTCCAATGTCCACGGCGCCTCGGCGGCGTCCGCATCGAGTAGGGCAAAACCCCGTGCCACCACCGCATCCCCGACAGCCGAAACCGGCGTGGCCCCAACCAGGACCGTTGGGAACCGTAAACGCAGTAACCGGTCCTTGGCCGCCCAACCATGGATCTCCGTGCGCAGCTCGGCACGGCGGATGCCCTGCCACAGCGTGACAACCTGGCGGTAATCAAAGCCGTCCCTGCCAGATCCCCCATCTCCGCCCAGAACCATCCGGCCCTCGACAACCAGTCGCTCTCCCAGGGAGGACGTTTCCCGCTGGACAAACGCCTTCCCGGAGCGGGACTGGACCGGTTCCCCGAAGGGCAGCAGGTGCCAAGGCCCTTCACCGAAAACCGGGTGGTCCGAGTACTCGTGGTAGACGACGAGTTCGTTGGCAACTTCTCCCTTAGGGACGAGCTCGAAGCCACTAGCTCGTTCCGTTATAGCTACTAAGCCCCCACCCAGGGCGGCGTCGCTGGCGATCTCGAAATACTCATTGGCGATCTCGGCTCCCGACGCTGGTGCCCACCCGCTACCCGACGTAGTAGGGGCTGCCCGGTTGCGGAGGCCAAAACTGCGGTACCCGATCCCGGGAACGTCGGCCGCCAGGAAACGGAGCCGGACCGTCGCAGGGCTATCGGCGTCTTCGACAAGGACCGGCAATCCCTGCCCGGCGCTGCCGATAACCTCCAGCGCGTGCCCTGCCGGGGATGCGGGCACCTCCAGGCACACCAGGTCGGACCGGTCTTCGCCAGTAGAATTGCTCACAACGACGGAGGCGCCCTCGCCACTTGTGTCGATCGCGGCAACCAGTTGTTGCCGGCAATGCTCCTCGACCTGATCGGCTAGTTCGAGGGATTCCCGCCAACCACCAAGGAGATCCAGGTACACCTGGTCCGACTCCGACCCGGTGATCCCGTCGTGGTGGGCTCCGAAGACCAATTGACGCCAGGCCTTGTCGAGGGCCCGGTGCGGGACTGCGGCCCCCAAGACGTGAGCCAGAGCTGCCATCGTCTCGGCGTCAGCGAGCTTGCACTCGGCTAATCTCTGCGCCTGCTTTGTGTCGATGAAGGAAACGTCCTTGCCGGTGTAAATGGGGTTCATGTCCCGGCTTTGGGGGGACGCTGCCACACCCCGTCGTGATAATTGCTCCCGGACCGCAGCAAAGAACTCGCGGGGCAACCCAACCTCGAAGCGAGGCCATGCGTACCGAGCACCCCAGGCTTCGGCTATATCGGAGATGAAGCGGGGGGGCGGGGTGTAGTCGGTGCCGACCGGTAGCAAAGTCACCTGTGTGGCCGCCACTTCGGCCAAGTCGCAGAACAATTCGTATGCCCTCCACATCGAGCCGTCCAGCGAAGTTGCCCGCTCGAGATCCCAGCCGGATGAATAGTGGTTCGGCATGTAGCTGGTAAGAAGGCCGAGCCCGTTTGGGGCCACCCACTCGAACTCGGATGGGAACTGCATCCAGGAGTTCGAGCCAGTGTGGCGGTGCGGCCCCCACTGGTGGAACGGCCCCCGGGCCCAGGCCGCCGAACTCAGGCCGCAATCGGCCATGATGCCCGGGAACTGGGGGTCGTGCCCGAACACGTCCAGTTGCCACGCGCTGCGAGGGTCAGCTCCCATCACGTCGCGCTGGAAGCCCATACCGTATACAGCGGCGCGAATGGCCGTTTCCGCACCCGTCAGGTTTGTGTTGGGCTCGTTGTAGGTGCCACCGACAATTTCCAGCCGCCCGGCGTCGAGAAGAGCCCTCATTTCGGCACGGCGGTCGGGGTAAAGATCCCAGAACGGCTTCAGGTAATCCACTTCGGCGAGCACAAACTTATAGCGGGGGTCGACGCGGGCCCGTTGCAGGTGCGCCTCCACCAGGACGAGCCCCGTGTGCTGGAACGAATCGCGCTTGTCCTGCGCCCAGAGCAGTTCGTCCCAGCCGGAGGTGTAACCCGCCTGGGTGTTCCACCAAACCGGGTCATAGTGGAAATGGGCGACCATGAGCATGCGCCATCCCGGCTCGCGCACAACCACGTCGGCTTCGGCCACGGCACGCTCGGAGCCGGCTTCGGCCACGGCTCTGACCCTGACCAGGCTCGCGGGGGGCTGGTCTGGGCTAACCACCATCGGCAGTTCGACTACGACGCCATCGGGCAGCGGTGGCTGAGGGGTATATTTCCCGGCGCGGGCGAGCCCCGGATCGGTGCTGGGAGCCCATGCCGGCCCGCCCTCCTGACCCGCCCGCTCCGCGTCCAGGGCCCCTCGCCAGGAAACGGGCACTGCCAACTGCGGCCCCTCCAGGTTGACTGTGGCGATAGTCCCTTCGGGCGCTCCCGCCACGACAACCCTGACCACCTGGGCCAATT
>DATKHZ010000497.1:0-3408 GCA_035509995.1 Acidimicrobiales bacterium
AGAGTCTGAAGACCTCTTCGTGAGGAGAGCTCTTCGTGAAGGAGAGAAGGTCAGCCCACCGCTTCTGCTCAGCCATCGGTCCCTCCTCCCTGTGAAGCGGCGCAGTTGGCGCCGGCAGGTAGAGAGAACAAAGGGCCAGACGAGAAATGAGGGCTTCAGAAGAGGCCGCCCGACCAAGGACACAATCCCTGGTCGTGGGCCATTTCCTGGGTGGTCGGAGCCGGCGTCGATCCGGCGACCTCGCACTTTTCAGGCGCGCGCTCTACCAACTGAGCTATCCGACCGCGGACCTGACGGGATTTGAACCCGCGGCCTCCGGCTTGACAGGCCGGCGTGCACTCCAGACTGCACCACAGGTCCCAGTAACTGGGCACCGCCGCAATCTAGCCTGACGGTGCGAGTCAGTATAGAGGGTGTCAACTCAGGGGAGCACATTTGGGCCACGCGTTTAACCAGGGGGGAGAGCGCGAGCGCGCAAACCCGGCCCAGGATCCCAGGCCGCGCAGGGCGTTCACATTTGGTCGCAGGTTTCGGCCCGTTAGGTTTCGGCCCGTTAGGTTGACGGGCTGGGCTGCCGTTGCCGGCACAGGGGCCGCAGCGCTCACCCTCACGGCAGGTGCCATCGGGTTGCCAGCGATTATCCGGTCCCCGGCGGGAGCATCACCCACGAGCCCGGCGAGAGTGCCCGCCCTCTCGAGCCAATTCGTGATGCTGACCGGTGCTGGGCCCCCGCCACCCGCCTTGTTCGGGGCCAAGGTGCTCCGGGCGGCGTCGCTCTCGGCGCCGCTGCACCTACAGGTCTTCTTCCAACCGACCAATCCTGCCGTGCTCAACGCCCTCGCCACAGCTGTGTCCACGCCTGGCACCGCCGCTTACCACCACTTTCTTACGGTTTCGCAGTTCGCTGCCCGTTTCGGGGCGAGCTCCGACCGCGTGGCGACCATCGACAAGTACCTGCAGGGGGAGGGTCTGTCAGTCGGCCCGCTATCTGCAAATCACTTAGCCCAAGATGTCGGCGGCAGCGTTGGCAGCTTTGAACATGCCTTCGCCACCCCGCTCACCAATTTGAGGACGAGGACGGGCAGCGTGGTTGTCGGCTCCGTTCTCGCGCCGAAGCTGCCGGCACGCTTGGCAAGCTCCGTGTCTTACATCGAGGGCCTCTACCCGTGGGTCAGCCAGTCAAATGACCTGGTCCGCTTCCCCTCACATCTACTGAGCGGGCTGAGCGGGCGGAGCGGGACGAACGGGCTGAGCGGGCTGAGAGGGCTGAGCGCGCAACAGACAAGCGCCGGTTGCGGCGGCTTGGCCGGCAATGGGCTAACCCCGTCCCAGCTCCAGCGCGCGTACGGGCTTTCAGGCCTCTACAACAGCGGGTACCAGGGGCAGGGCCAGACAATCGGGCTGATCGAGTACGCGTTGGCAGACACGCGCGCCGTTACGACCTTCGAAGGCTGCACAGGCGCTTCACTTTCGGTCGACTACGTCCCAACCAGTGCGCCCCCACGTATAACCAACGCCGAGGTGGCAGCCGACATCGAGGTCATCGCAGCGCTGGCGCCAAAAGCGGCAGTGGTCGTCTACGAGTCCAACCAGCAGGGCACGGGCCTCGGTCCTTGGGACCTGGCGGTCTCGGGCAGCGCGCCGGGAGGCCTTCCCGAGGTCATTACCTCGTCGTGGGGTTCGTGCGAGCCTGACACTGGGATGGGGAGCTCCTACTACAGGACCGAGGAATCAATCTTTGACGAGGCTGCCACGCAAGGCCAGACCATCTTTGTCGCCTCGGGAGACGACGGCTCAGAGGGCTGCCTCGACCAAACGCGCAGCAAACGGCTGGCGGTAGACGACCCCGCCACCACACCGGGCGTAACGGCCGTCGGCGGGACGGCCAGTAACAAGCCGAACGGGCCGCAGTACATCTGGAACAGCCATACGTCCAATCCGCTCGGGTGCCTGGGGACAGGGTGCGCCGGTAATGGCGCTTCGGGCGGCGGAGCCAGCACGGTGTGGGCCCGCCCGAGCTATCAGCCCGCAAGCTTCGCGCAGTCACCGGAATGCAAACTGGGCTTGCAGGGCTGCCGCGAGATACCAGACGTGTCGGCTCTTGCGGGGGACCCTTATTCGCAGTTCTGCTCGTTGAGCGTCTGCGGCAGCGGGGAAGGCTGGGTGGGCTTCGGCGGCACCAGCCTCGCCGCGCCTTCGTGGGGTGCAGCGGCGATCCTGTCGGCCCAGTTCTGTTCCAGCAAGCTCGGCTTCCTCAACCCCCTCCTCTACAGCGAACCGTCCGCCCTTACCGGTCCCATCTCCTCGGGCAACAACGACCTCACCGGGACCAACTTCGGCTTGTACGAGGCGTCAGCATCGGGGGCATACTCGATGGCTGGCGGCCTTGGCTACCTGGGGGGCGTGAACCTCTCCACCGGTGCGCTCTGCGGACCGCCCGGGCCAACCGCCAGCCCAGGCGGGACCACCCCGTCAACTACTACGACCAGCACGGCGCCGGGGACCACGACGACGACGACCACCGGGCCCGGGACTACCAGCACGACCACAGGGACCGGCACTACGGCGCCTGGGACTACCGCTACCACGGCTACAGGGACCGGGACTAGCTCAACGACGAGCCCGGGATCGCCGCCAACCACGCTCGGAGCTGCCACACCCGGCGCAGCCTGCGTGAAACCCGCCAACGAAGCCGTCCAGGGGGCCGCTGTATCAATTGCAGCTTCATCAGTCGGGACTGCACCAGGTGGTACGGGCGCCGGCGCCGGAGGCCAATGTGCGGGCTACTGGGTGGTCACCCGGACCGGCGTCGTCGCGGCCTTCGGCTCCGCCGCTTTGTACGGGTCCCTCCAGGGGACGCACCTGAAGGCGCCCATCATTGGCATCGCGCCCACGCCCGACTACGGGGGTTACTGGCTGGGCGCCTCGGACGGCGGGGTGTTCGCGTTCGGCGACGCCAAGTTCTACGGCGCGATGGGCGAGTCTCACCTGAACGCTCCGATCGTGGGTATCGCAGCTGCTCCCCAGGGAGGCGGCTACTGGCTTGTCGCCTCAGACGGCGGAGTGTTCGCGTTCGGCGACGCCAAGTTCTACGGCTCGATGGGCGGGTCTCACCTGAACGCTCCGATCGTCGCGATCGCAGCTGCTCCCCAGGGAGGCGGCTACTGGCTCGTCGGGTCCGACGGCGGGGTATTTGGTTTCGGCGCCGCACCGTACCGCGGGTCGATGGGGAAGGCCGACCTGGACAGCCCGATCGTCGGCTTCACAACAGCGCCGCACGGGAGCGGGTACCGCATGGTCGACGCCCACGGGAACATTTTCTCGTTCGGGGCAACCTTTTACGGCAGCTTCGGTGCCGACCCCCCAGCCGCGCCGATCAGCGCTATTGCGCCAAGTGTGGACGGCAAA
>DATKHZ010000498.1:0-2910 GCA_035509995.1 Acidimicrobiales bacterium
CAATCGGGACGGGCCGGCCTGTTCGTAGCTGCGCTCTTCCTTGCAGTCCTTCCTACAGCTTGTGGCAACGGAGCCGCCGCTCCCGGTGTAGCAGGCGTTGGATCGTCGCGTACGTCCACGAGCCAAGCTGCGATTGCTGCACCGGTCACCACGCTTCCGACGCCAGCCTCGATGGCGGCGGCGACCGCTTTGGCAACCTGCTTCCGCAAACACGGTCTGACGAACTTCCCCGACCCGCCATACGCGGACGGCGAGTTGAACAGGCTGGGCTTCACGAAACAGGCGGTCGAGAAGTACGAGAACGGGGCGTGCCGTAAATACGCACTCGCTGCCGGGGTCGTACAAACGCCGGCAGAGAACCAGCAGCGCCTGGAGCAGATGCTCGAGATCGCAAAGTGCATGCATACCCACCGGATCGTGAACTTCCCCGACCCGAACTCTCAGGGCACCTTCTTTATCTCCCAGTCGCTCGCGGACGAGCCCGGCTACTCGGCCGCCGCCAAAGTGTGCCGGGCTCCTCCAGCACAATCCCAGCGCGCGCCATAAGCGGGCGCTCCCGCCCTGGACGTCCCCTCGGTGGGTTGAAGCTGGCGTTGGGCACACCGTCACAAGCCCCGGCTAGCTTCTCCCGCCACGGACTTTGGACAGCCATGAACCTTGGACCTTGGAGGCTCGAACCCTCATGCGTCCGTCGTCCCGGCCGCTCGCTACAAGGTTTCGGCTAGGGGGAAGATCCGTTCGTCGAGCCGGCGGCCACGGGGTCGCTCGGGTCTTGCCGTGCTTGGCTCAGATCCGGTGAATTGGGCCGGGGCGACAAAACCTCGATTCGGTCGCGCCCGCCGTTCTTGGCGGCGTAAAGGGCGCGATCGGCGGCCCGGAGGAGGGTTTCCGTGTCGGTGGCGTGATCGGGCGTGACGGCTACGCCTATGGAGATGGTGACGGCCTGATCGACGGTGGCGACGCGCAGAGCGGCCACCCCAGCGCGGATCCTCTCGGCTACGAGCAGCCCTTTGTCGGCGTCAGAGGCAGGGAGGAGGACAAGGAACTCTTCGCCGCCGTAACGCCCAGCGAAGTCGCCGGCTCGGAGGGTGTCGTCGAAAACGGCTCCGACGGCGGCGAGCACCTCGTCGCCGCGGATGTGGCCGAAGCGGTCATTGATCGATTTGAAGTGGTCGAGATCGCACATGAGCGCGGTCAGCGGAAGGCCTGAACGCAACGATTGGGCGACCATGCGCTTTGCCGTGTCTTCTACGGCGCGTTTGTTGGGAAGCCCGGTGAGGCTGTCGGTGGCTGCGCGCAGTTCGGCGATGGCCAGGTTCCGAAGGTTTCCCAATACCGGGGCAGCCTGGATTACAACTTCTCTGATGGTCCGCCCTTCGAGGTCGGTGAGGGGTTGCTCGTACTCGGCCAAGATTGAGCCGATCACCTGGCCGCCCACCAGGAGCGGCGTACAGGTGGTCCGTCCCGGGCATTGCGAGCAAACCGGGCACGACAGGAGGGCCTCGTCACCGTAGGTGCCATCGTGCGGGCGGGCCATGCGCACCGCCAGACAGGACCGGGGCTTGGCGGCGTCGAGCCCGAGGGCCAACTGAGATCCCGGCGTGACCGAGGTCACGGCCTGGAGCCGGTCGGCGCTGTTGTTCCGGTTCAGGACCGTCACCCTGCTTTGGCGAACGGAGCGTTCAAGGTGACGTTTGACGAGGTCATGGGCCTCCTGCTCGGTTTCGGCTGCCTGGAGGGTATCGGTGAACTCGAACCGGTGACGGTCGTAGAGGTCCTCGGCCTGACGGCTTCGGGCCAAGTCGTCAAGAGTGCGGCCCAAATCGCTCAGCTCGTCGTTCCCGGTCGGATCGAGACGCTTGGTGTAGTCGCCTTGGGTGACCTCGGCGGCGAAAGCCGAGTAGGCGAGGGTGCGAGGCAACACGCTTCGGACCAGCCATGCCACCACCGCGGCGCCGGCCAGAAGGGCGATGATCACCGTGAACAGCATCCACCGAACGCTCGACCAGTACACGGCCAAGGCCTGGGTATGAGCTTGGTTGGCCTGTTGCTCCTCGGTCCCCATGATCGATGCGGCTGCCGCACTAGCAGGGCCCAAGACGGCGACCAGCTGACTGTCTGTGACGTGTTCGCCAGTCGTGGTGTTGGTGCCAGCGAAAGCGCCACTGGCCAACAGCTGCTGAAACCTTGACCACCCGGCGTCGATAGCAGCCGTCCTGGGCCGCTCGAGGGGGTCGTCGGCGGACTCGGCATCAACCGAGATGAGGCTGGAGTCGAGCTGGGGCGACACCCGAGACAGCAGGTCGGCGATGATGCGGTCCCGTCGGGCCGGGACGCTGCTTCCGAGCAGCTGCAGCCCGTCAAGGTCGGCTTCTTGCAGCGCGAGCGCCAATGTCGACGCGTTGCGCACGTTCACTATGTGATCCAAATAAAGACTATTGGCTGTGTTGCGGCCCGATTGCACGCCGTGAAAGCCAACCCATGCCACCGACCCGAGGGATGGAATTAGCACTACTACCACGATGGCGAACCTCGAGGCGATACCCAGTGATCGTTTCGCCATGCGGCTCTCCTACCGACGGTCGTCGAGACGCTGGTCGGCACCGAAAGTATCGGCAACTAGCGGTCTCGACCTGAGCCGGCAGCGACGCCGCCGACGACCGGCTGCCGCGGCGGCTGCGACAACTCGATCGCGGCGGGCACCCAATCACCTTTGGTGGCCTCGCCATCCAGGCGAACGTCATCCCGCAGCTGGCTTTATCGCTTGCGTCGCTTACAGCTACGTAAGGCGGATTGGCGGTCGCTTCCACGAAGGCTTGTGCTGCTGGTTCGAGAACGGGCGTAGGTCCAGGCATAGCGGTGCCTCCTTCATGTTCCTTTATGGGATGGCTGGGGTTGTCGATGTGATGG
>DATKHZ010000499.1:0-2911 GCA_035509995.1 Acidimicrobiales bacterium
GCTGAAATACCAACTATTGGAGGAACTGGCACTCATCCTCCCCAATGTCGGGGCCGGGTTCTGTGTCGACTTCTGCCACTTCGGCGTGGCCCTGGGTGGCGACTTCCTGCACGTTCTCACCCGGCCGGTGATGGAAGCCACCACCGAAGTCCACTATTCCGATACGGATTGTAAGACCTCCGAGTTCCACTTTCCCGCCGGAAAGGGTGTCCTCGACCTGCCTGCGCTCGAGAAGCACTTCACGGGCCGCTCGCTACCTGTCGGCATGGACATGTTCCAATGGCCAGCGCCCCGGAGCGGGGCACAGGCCGCCTGGCCGCACTTCTCCAGCTTCGTGCAGGCCCAGTCGCAGTAACAACCCGACCTTAGAACAGGACAAGGGGATTGACGGCGCTGGCGGTGCCGCCAGGCTGGTTGAGTGGCGCTATGACCAAAGTAAATTCGTACCTTCCTCGCGCCCTGCAAGCAGCCGCCAGCCGCTCGACATCCGGGTTGTCCAGAAACGTGAGCCCCATCATGGCCATTCCGATTTGATGGAACGGCACAGGTAGGTCGGCGTACCCACTGGGCAGCTTCTCGATGCAGTCGCCCGAATATATCGCCACGTCGCGCTCGTGCAGAAGGCGCAGGATCTCCGGGAGGACCCCCTCGCGCTCCTCGCTCGGGCCCTCCACCACTTCCCGCACATCAAGGCCGGACCGTACAAAGATGGCATCGCCCTCACCGATCCTGACACCTTCGAACTCTTCGCATTTCCGGAGATCCTCGGGAGAGATCCCGGCATGGCTGCCGAGGAACGGGACGCCGGCCGATTGGGCTACGTCCAGTAGCACGCCACGCGTGACGATGCCTGACGCCGCGCCCGAGATGGAGGCGAAGCTGAGGCCATCCGCAGTCAAAATATCCGCAACCTTACGCCCATTATAGGCACAGCCGTCGAAAAACGAATGCCCCAAGGCGTCCAGATGAGTCATTTCAAACCCGTGCGGGTTGAGAAAGAGAATGTCCTGCGCAGATATCTCCGCTGGACCTGTGGCGAGGGGGAACTGAATTGCACTCGGTGGGTGCTGCTTGCTGTCTTTAACCCGGAGAGCCTTGCCCAGAGAAAGCACATCGCCGTCTCGCACTAACGCCAACGCCTTCTGCGTTATCGCCGGCGTGATCAGGTTAAGTGTCCCACGCTCATCCTCCGGCCCCCACCGCCCCCAATTGGAGACATCATGGGCAAGGCTCCTCAGCTCACCCTCAACCATGTTGCACCTCCGAGGACGGCAATGTACCATACAATATAGGCGCTCCCTGAGGAACTCACGCCACTGTGGGCCGGCTCGATGGCAGCAAGCATGGGAGGGGACCGAGTATGGATGCAGGGATAAGCGGATTTCGGACCCTGATTACCGGTGGTCCTACGGGTATTGGCTTTGCGATTGCGAAGGGTTTGGCCCAAGAGGGGGCCAACTTGGTCCTAGCCAGCCTTTCCCCTGGTTTGGAATCGGCGCAGCAGCTCCGAGACCTCGGTGTGGGAGCTGAGTGGATCCACGCAGATGTGTCATCCGAAGCTGGCGTGGTCAGCATGGTCGAAAACGCCGTCCAGGTGTTCGGCGGGATCGACCTGTTTGTCAACAATGCGGCCGGCTCTTGGCACGAGCCGATCACAAAACTGACCTCCGCCGCTTGGGAAAAGACGCTGGGGACGAACCTGGCTGCGTGTGCCTATGCCTGCAGGGAGGTTGGCAGGCACTTTATCGAGCAAGGGCATGGGTCCATCCTTATCGTCGGCTCAACTGCTGCGCACGTACCTCTCTACCGGGAGGCTGCGTACCGTGTCTCAAAGGCAGGCCTGAAATCTCTCATGGAGGTGGTCGCCATCGAGCTGATCCCGTACGGGATCCGGGTCAACTTGCTAACCCCGGGGGCATTCCTCACGGACCTGACCAAGGACCTGCCTGCCCGCCAGATGGGAGGCCCTTTTATCCCGAGCCGTCGGCCTGGCGAGACCTCGGAACTCGCGGCGGCCGCGACGTTGCTCCTTTCGGACCGGCTCAGCTCGTACACGGTCGGTGCGGAGCTTGTCGTCGATGGCGGTTTCCGGCTCAGGCCGATGGACTTGCTGACAGACGAAGAGATTTCCGGCCTCAACGCCTTATAGAAGCTCGGCCGTGCTTACCTGGCTACGGCGACCAGCTTGTGCAATGTCGGGCCCCCCGTCGTGTCCAGCCCCCGACCGTAGGCACCGCGCACCTCGCCGACGTATACATCACTATGGGCGTCCACGGCGATCCCATGCGGCGCGAACCAGTTGTCGCGCGGCGAGCCGGGCGGGGGAAGGATCTCGGCCAGCAGCGCACCGCTGCTGTCGCGCACCGTGACTCGGGCGTACGGCGCCTCAGGTACGAGCGTCGTCTGGTGAGGCAACCCTTGCACGAAGTTGCCCAGCTCGGCCACGTAGTACACCTCGTGGTCGATCGTGGCGATGTTATTGGGGAAATGAAGCCCCAGCCAGCTGTCCACCATCACGCCGCGCTGAGGGTCGATGACTTGCAGCCTCTCGTTCACGCGGTCCGACACTAAAAGCTCTCCGTTCGGCCTTCGTAACACACCGTGGGGGATCACGAACTCAAGCGGGCCACTGCCCGGGTTGCCAAAGGACCCTATGAGGTCGCCCCTTGAATTGAAGTGGTGCACCCTTGCGTTCCCGTACCCGTCCGTGACCCAAATATCTTCTTCCGTCCCCGACTCGATCCCGGTTGGGTAGCAGAAGGGGTCAGCCGAATGGTGCACGCTGTGCGCATCTCCGACGATGTAGCCCGTCTCGTCCGCCCTGTTCGGCCCGTCGATCGTCCCTATTAGTTCCCCTGTCCCCGTGTAGTGCAACAGGCGCTGCCCCTCGTCGTCGGCGCACCAGACCGAG
>DATKHZ010000500.1:0-4315 GCA_035509995.1 Acidimicrobiales bacterium
GTCCGCCTGCACTTCGACGAGGTGTCGCAGGTTATGAGGGGGACGCCTGAGCAACGGAGACTGAGCAGGTCGCAGCCCGAACAGCCAGGATTGTGGACGAACTTGAAGACCCGAGCCTTCTGGTGCGTGTGAGCTTGCTGGGGCCGCCCAAGGACGACATTCAGGGCTCCCACGTGACGCTGCCCGGCGCCGACCTTGAGCTACTGGTCGCCCGGCTCCTGTCGTGCCAACATGAGACCATGGGTAACGCGTTCCACCAAGCAGGGCGACTGAGCGCCGCGACCGCCAGCTCCTGCGCCGAGATGCCCTTGATATGTCCTCGATCGGGCCCGAGAATAAGTATCACGAGGAGTACCTAAAGGCCCTATTTGATAAGTCCTCTGACGAGATTCTCGCAAGTGGGGTTTCTGTAGAAGAGCACATTGCTCACAATCTCCGCAAAGCTCTAAAGGATCCGAAAGCCAAAAAGGTCTACATGTCAAGATTATCGCCTGCCAGAAAGCATCTGACCGCTGGGAGGTGCTTGCCTTACGAGGGTACGTCGTCATTTTTATCTCCTTCGGCCTCTTGCTGATCTCGGCTATTCCGATTATTGAGCACCGGGAGCGGATACTGACCGACACCCTGCGCGTTGCTGCTCTGTTGGGCTGCGCCATCGCTTGCGCTATAGCCGTACCAGCAGTCCGGTCGTTTTTCACGAGCAGGAAGCTTCGAAAAGAACATCCCCGGTGCAGCCGGAATGGCGGTGGCCCAGTCCCATGTCACTGGAATAGCGATGGCCCAGCCCCATGCCAGCGGAGAGCGTGTGATGCGTCCGTCGCGGTGGCGAATTGTCAAGGGTCATGGGCTAGATTGAAGATGACCAGCCTCCTGGTACCTGCGTTAGGAGTTGGCTGGATTTTGCTACACCCAGCTTGCGGAACCGAGCAGGAGTCCAATGGACTTCTCCGGCCCGAGCGAACGTCGACGGTACCCATCGGTAGACTGCGCTCGATCATTGAGCGACACGTTGGAGCGGGTGTTCGTCCAGTACGAGATGGCGAAGTTAATGCGTTGGGAGCGCACGAGCCACACCTACCCGATGGAGTGGCGCCCGGCGTCGTTGCGTGCCGGTGCGACGACCTGGCTGACCGCGGAAGAACTGGCCGAGCTGGCTGAGCGGCTCTGGGAGGTGATGCTCGCCTACCGAGACCGCCTCACCGACCCTTCCCAGCGCCCGGAGGGTTCACGTCCAGTGCGCCTGTTCGCGGTCGCCTACCCGCTGCCCGAGCCCAACGGCTCTTAGGCGGTGGGTGCGCTAGGGGACCGTCGCTTCCGGCGGATCCTGGTCGGCAACTCGGTCTCGAGCTTCGGCGACAGCGCCCTGTACCTGTCGCTAGGGATCTGGGCGAAAGACCTGACCGGCAGCAACGCAGCCGCCGGAGCTGTGTTCCTGGCTCTTGGGTTGCCATACCTGGTCGCGCCACTGGCGGGCCACCTAGTCGACCGTGCCCGGCGCCGGACTCTGCTCATCGTCACAAACGCTCTGGCGGCCAGCGCCGTCCTCGGGCTCGTCGGCGTGCATTCGGCTGCGCAGCTCTGGGTCATTTACGCCGTGGCCTTCGTGTACGGAGCCTTGTCCATAGTGATCACCGCTGCCGGTGTGGGTCTGGTGAAGGACCTGCTTGTAGACGTCGACCTCGTCGGCGCCAACGCGCTTTTCGCGACCACCAGTCAGGGCTTGCGGGTCGCCTCGCCGTTGGTCGGAGCGGCGATCTTCTCCCAGCTGGGCGGTGACATCCTCGTACTGTTCGACGTGGCCACTTTCATCGCTGCCATCGCTGCGCTCCTCTCGGTGAGGGTCGAAGAGCACCCACCCGACCCAACCGAGCGCGGCCGGCTCCGCGTCCAGCTCCTCGCCGGTGCCGTCCACCTGGCCCGCACGCCACTGCTCGCCCAGGTCACCCGCTCGGCGAGCCTCGCAATGCTTGTCGTCGGCTTCTACGAGTCCGTCACGTTCGCAGTTATCGCCGCCCTCGGCCGACCGCCCTCGTTCTTGGGAGCACTCATGAGCGTCCAAGCTGCCGGCTCCATCGCTGGCGGTCTCGCCGTTGGACGGATCACCCGCCATTTCGGCGAGGCTCGCGCCCTAGGCATCGCCTTGTTGTTATGGGCGCTAGCGAGCCTGGTTTACATGGTGCCAACCCTCCCAGTCGATCTCGCTGCGATCACCATCTTCGGCACAGCCGTTCCTCTCTACGCCGTCGCCGTTACCACCGCAACCCAGCGCTATACGCCACCCCGGCTCCAAGGCCGAGCCAACGTTGCAATAAACACCGCGACCAGCCTGGCGCAGAGCGTCTCGATCGCCATAGGCGCCTCCCTCGTTGACACCAACGGCTACCAACCCCTCCTCGGCGTCGTCGCTGTCGTCACCACCATCGCCGCGCTACCAGTCATCCTCCACCCCTCCCCAGCTCCAGAGCCCCTCGACGCACCCGGATAGCCCCGAAACAGGTGCAGTGCACGTCTCGCATGGTGCCCCGAACAGGATCCGGGTCACGGGCATATACTCCGTTACGCGTTTCAACGAACAGTGACATTCCGTAAGGTAGATCCACGAATTTCAGACGGATCTGGCGCTCGCTCTGGCCGAAGACTCTCCTCACTTTTGGTGGGAGAACTGGCTGCAAGTGGGCGATCGCCGCTAGCCGTCTCCGGGCAAATCTCGCTGGCGGTCAACGATCGCCGCCGGGTCAGGCCTACCGGAGGGCTTTCCGACCTCCCAGCGGAACGCAGTCAACTTGGGAGACTTTTCGGAAGACAACTTCGGCTATCTGCCGCCACGCAGCGCTCCGTCGTAGGAACTTCGACCGAGAAAACCCAGGTCATGCCACGGCCGCCATCTCCGCCGACGGTCAGAGACCGATTACGAGTGATTTCTCGTTAGGTCGCAGGCCCCGTCCAAATCGTCGGATGGGTGCAGCCGTGTAAAGGAAAGCGTTGGCCGGACTGGCGTCTATAGCGGAGGGTCGCCCTCGAAGACGGGCAATTGGGATCCGGCAGCCAGTGCCTCCAAACAGGGAACCGACGGGGTGAATGCGTAAACAGAACCTTCCACCTTCACGAACTGGGTCACAGCGATCTGGGTTGTACCGCTCGCCTGGGTGAACGGGCATGTGCCCGGTGGCCCTATGACGGGGTCTGGCCCAGCACCTGCTGAGGGGAAGGCGGGGTTGCTGGCCCACTGAGATTGTAGGAACGAGAACTGGGCTGAGATGCTCGCCTGGTAGCAAGCGAAGACAAGTCCACGCTCGGCGTCGGGGCCATGGTCTTTGCCGAGGGCAGGGTCGAACGGGTCGCCGAAGGGGATCCCTCGCCGAATGATGCGACGCTGGCTAACGATTTCTTGTCCCGGGACGCTACCGTTTCTCGGGTTCACCTTGCGAATATGTGCAAATAGCGGGGTGCTCTGGCCGGTCAAGTCGTTAGAGTAATCAAAGCCGTTAGCTGAGTTTTCATCACCTCCAGATCGAGGGTCACCTGTTGGGTCAAGCGCCGTCGGCGTTCCGTCACGCCAGCGACCAACAAGCGCGGCCCCGGTCGTCTCAGGCGAAAGTCCGAGCTGTGGCGCCAGTTGCTCGGCCTGTGCCCACCACCCGGGGACGTTCTGGGCGATCCGCCGGACAACCAGAAAGCTTCCGTCGAACATCCAAAGCGGCACTACCAGCCCGGGGTTGTCATGACCTGGGTACCCCAGGATGAACTCGCCTGTCTCTATTAGCGGCTGGGTATCAGGATCGGCAGCCACGAAGCCCTGGACGGCGGGCTGGCTGATCCCATCCTTGAACCCGAAATGCTCGTGCCCAGCACGGGCGCCGGGCAAGGTTCGCCCGTCTTGCTGGAACACGAGGGACACCGTGTTCCTAGCTGCGATCCTGTAAACCTCCCCGAGAGCGCCTAACAGGTCCTCGGCCGAGTCCGATTCGATGATCACGACAAGGTGGACGGTCTGACCCGGTTGCCCGAAGTACCAGTTCGCCGGGGCCTCCGGTCCCGATTGTGTTACGACCCCAGTATCTGCGGCGGCGCCGGCCACGAAACTGGTTATGGCCGCGTCCCAGGTGACCTGAGCCTGGGTCAACCCTTGAAAAGCGGTCGGTGATAGGACCGCAAGGCCGCTGGCCGTGATACTAACCCCGACCCAGGTGGCATTGAGGTTGTCGGGGTCGCTTCCAGAGGTATGGAGGGCGCTCGAAAAAGCTGAGTTGAACGCTGCGACTTCATCATTCGCGGACACCAGCGGGAGCAGGGCCGCCAAGAACGCTTGTCGGGT
>DATKHZ010000501.1:0-12405 GCA_035509995.1 Acidimicrobiales bacterium
GGTCGAACACGAGGGGGGCGTGCACCCCGATCGTAGGGTGAAGCGATGAGGGGGGCTTCCAGGCCCGGTAGCGCACTCCGGCGACGTAAGCACCGGGCGTCCCGGTGGAGTGCAGCGGGACGGCTACGCGGTTGCATGTCACAATGTGACGCTCGGCGGTAACGCCCTCGACGCGCACCTGGAGCCGCTCCAACGACGAGTCCACATAACGCGAGGTGCCGGCGGAGCTCACCTCTTCCCCGAGCACCGACCACGGCTCGATGGCGCCCCGCAGCTCGATTGTGACCCCGGAAACCTCGACAGAACCGATCCGGGGGAAACGGAACTCTAGGAACGGCGCCAGCCACGCTACGTCGAAGCCAAAGCCGTGCCGGGCGAGGTCGTCTGCCACCTCGGTTATATCGGCGGCCGCATACCAGGGCAGGAGGAAACGGTCGTGGAGCTCGGTGCCCCAGCGCACCAGCGGGCCGGCATACGGTTGCGCCCAGAATCGTGCAACCAAGGCTCGCACCAACAGAGCCTGTACGAGGGCCATACGTGGGTGCGGAGGCATCTCGAAGCCGCGCAGTTCGAGCAGACCGAGCCGGCCGCGCTCGGAGCCCGGGCTGAACAGCTTGTCGATGCACAGCTCGGCCCGGTGCGTGCTGCCGGTTATGTCGACCAGAAGGTTCCTGAACAGGCGGTCCACCAGCCAGGGCGGCGGAGGTTCCCCTTCGGGTACGGTGCGGTCCAGTTCGGCGAACGCGATCTCGAGCTCGTAGAGGCTTTCGTGGCGGGCCTCGTCGACGCGAGGGGCCTGGCTTGTCGGTCCGATGAACCGGCCCGAAAAAAGATAAGAGAGGGACGGGTGGTGCTGCCAGTAGGTAATGATGCTCCTGAGGAGGTCGGGCCTTCGCAGGAGAGGGCTGTCGGCTGGCGTGGGGCCACCCAGGGTCAAGTGGTTGCCGCCGCCAGTGCCCGCGTGAGTTCCGTCGAGATGGAACGTCTCGGTCCCGAGCCGGGTAGCCCGGGCCTCGGCGTGGACGCCGGTAGTGATGTCCACCAGTTCGGGCCACGAGGAAGCCGGGTGGATGTTGACCTCCAGGACTCCCGGGTCCGGGGTGACCATTAGCCTCACCAGGCGGGGGTCGAAAGGTGGCAGATAGCCCTCGAAGACGACGGACTGGCGGAGCTTGGCGGCAGCCTCCTGCACCGCGCCGACCAGGTCGACGAACTGCTCGAGACGTTGGACCGGTGGCAAGAAAACAAAGACCTTGCCCTGCCGGTGCTCCACGCAGAGAGCTCCTCTCGGCACCTCTTCCGGCTTGACTTCCTTCACCTTTCGGCGTCTGCGTACAGCCTTGCGGGCCGACAGCGGCGACACCTCGTCGAAAGGCGAGACCTCGGGCTCCTCGGGCGGGTCGGGGCGCCAGGTGAGCGAACCAAGAGGCAAGCGGAGCCCGATCGGGGAGTCCCCGGGGACCAGGGCGAGATAGCCCCGGCGCAATGTCCAGCGAGTCGTCGCCCAGCCAGGCTGTTCACCAAGCTGTTCGTCCGGCTGCTCGCCCGGGTCTTCGTCCTGGTGTTCCTCCTGGTGTTCGACGGCTCGGGGGGCCGCCCACGCAGCAGGGAGCGGATGAAGCGGGATCACCCACCCGACCGGGCCTTCCCGCCCATCCTCGTCGAGGGCGGCTATCGCTGCCAGGCGTGCATCGCTCGAGGCGAGCGACCCGTCGCCGGGGGCCATGTCCGTGGCCGGGGGCTCGCCCCCGGGCAGGCTGGCCTCCACCTGGAGGAGGTGCAGCGGATCCTCATAAGCGGGGATGCAACAGCCCTCGGGCAGCCCAAGAGATCCGGCGATAGCGCTGGCGATCGCGCCGGCGTCAACCGTGCCCGTGCCGGCGATCTCGCCGGCGTCAAGCGGGCCTGTGCCGGCGTCTACCGGGCTCGCAAGCAGGGAACGGTCGTCCCAGAGCGGCTCACCATCAGCGCGCCAGAGCAGGGCGATCTGCCACCGGGGCAGTGGTTCGCCGGGGTACCACTTGCCTTGCCCGTGGTGGAGAAGGCCGCCTGGCGCGAAACGGCCGAGCAGGCGCCGCGCAAGCACCTCGGCACGGGCTCGCTTGTCGGCCCCGTCCGCGGCCGTTGTCCATTGCTCGTCCTCCATGTCATCAATGGCTACAAAGGTGGGTTCCCCGCCGAGCGTGAGGCGCACGTCCCCGGCCGCCAACGCCTTGTCCACCTCGTACCCGAGGGCGTCGACCCGGCCCCATTGCTCCTCCGAATACGGCAGCGTCACACGGGGTGGCCCGGCCAGGCGGCGTACCGTGTTGGTGAACTCGAACGTGACCTCGCAGGGTTCGGTTGCCCCGGAGATCGGGGCGGCGGAGGCCGGGTGCGGCGAGCACACAAGGGGGATGTGGCCCTCCCCCGCCAACAGGCCTGAGGTGGGGTCGAGGCCGAACCAGCCGGCCCCCGGAAGGTACGTCTCCGCCCAAGCGTGGAGATCTGTGAAATCGGCAGTCGGGCCGGCCGGCCCGTCCAGGGGCTTCTCGTCGGGGCGCAGCTGCACCAGGTAACCCGACACGAACCGGGCTGCCAGCCCGAGGCGACGGAGTACGTGCACGAGTAGCCACGCGCTGTCCCGGCACGACCCGACCGCCTTCTGCAGCGTTTCGTCGGGAGTTTGCACGCCGGGTTCCATCCGGACGGTGTAAGCGACCGAACGTGCGACCCGCTGGTTGACCTCTACAAGGAAGTCGACGATGCGCTGCCCATCTGGCCTTCCCCTGGAAGAACGCAGCCAGTCGTCGGTCCATTGGGCGAGCAACGGGCTCGCTTCGTCATCGGAGAAGTACGGCGCCAGGTCACGGAGAAGTGCCCCGTCATAGGAAAACGGGTACCGCTCCGCCGTTTCTTCAACGAAGAAGTCAAAGGGGTTGATAACCCCAAGGTCGGCTACCAGGTCCACCTCGACGGTGAGCTCCCGGGCGGGCTCGGGGAACACAAGGCGGGCCAAGTGGTTGCCAAAAGGGTCCTGCTGCCAGTTGATGAAATGGGCGCGGGGCGTAACGGTTAACGAGTAAGCCAGTATCGGCGTGCGGCAATGGGGGGCCGGTCGCAGGCGCACGACATGGGGCGAAAGCCGTACCGCCCGGTCGAAACGGTACGACATGTGGTGCTCCAGGGCTACTTGTACGCTCATACGCGCAAGAGCACCGTCGGGGTCGGTGCCTGTGACGCCGGCGACGGCTCCATCTGGAAGTAAGTAGTGACGAGCATTTCGTGCAACTTGCCGAGACCTTGCTGCAGACGGTCGGCGTAGTCATGCAGCGCAACAGCCGACGGCCCGTCAGCGCCCAGCGAACCGAGGTCGGCCCCCTCGAGCAACTGCTGCACCTCAGCACAACCCGCCATCGGGTCGTCGTGGCGGACCAGTTCGAGCAGGGCACGGGAGATCTCGACCAGGCATCGCTCAACCGAGCGAGGGAATTGCAGGTCCCGCAGGAGGAAGCTGAGCGTAGCCGGGCCCGACACCATAGGCCCAGCGATCCGTCGGAACATCTGGAGGGCGCAGAGCGAGCGAAGCACCCCCATCCACATGAGGTCGGTGTAGGGGCCGGACCCCTCGCTCCGGCCGATCAGCATGCCGGCCTGGACGTCCAAGACCCGTGTCGTCATGTCGGCCCGCTCGAGGTCGCGGCCGATCACGAGGAACGCATAAGTGTCGTCATGGCTCATCGTGCCCTCGAGCAAACCCGAGAACAGCTGGCATTGGCGGATCAACTGGTCGGTCCAGGCGAGCCGAGTGCGCCGGTCGACCGCCCTGTGACGCGTCCGCCCCGCCCATAAATGAAGCCGGTGCAGCACTCCCCACGCGTCGCTTGGCAGGATCGCCTGGGTTACCCGCAAATTGGCGTGGGCCTGGGCGATCGACGAAACGATCGAGCCCTGATGATCGGAGCTCGTAGCGAGAAAGCCAACGATTTCCTCCTCGCTGGCTTTGGTGTAGCGGTCGTGGAAAGCTTCGCCGCTCCCGGTTACCGCCAACAGCGGCGTCCAATCGACCCCAGCTGCTTTTGGCAGGTCCAAGAAGAGCTCCGTGTGGACGTGTACCAGACGGGCTGTGGCCTCCGCCCGCTCGAGGTACCGCCCGGCCCAGTAGACCGACTCGGCGACCCTTGACAACAGCGTTGAACCTTCTCTGGTCACGACTGGGCCTGACCGCGTTGGGCCTGACCGTGCTGGGCCTGGCTGTGTTTAGCAGAACCGGGTTGGGCAGGACCGGGTTGAGCTTGGCCGCCTTGGGCCTGGCTGTGTGGCGGCACGACGGTCGGGTCGATTACCCACGTATCCTTGCTGCCCCCGCCCTGAGAACTGTTCACGACAAGAGAGCCTTCTTTCAGTGCGACCCGGGTGAGCCCACCCTGGGTCACGTAAGGCTGGTCGCCGGAGAGGATGAAGGGCCGCAAGTCGAGGTGGCGGGGGACGATGCGCCCATTGCAGAGCGTCGGGGAGGTCGAGAGCCTCACGATGGGCTGCGCGATATAGTCGCGAGGATGCGCCTCCACCCGGCGCCGCATCTCCTCTTTCGCAGCGTTCGTCGCCGTCGAACCTACGAAGACGCCATTACCGCCGGACCCGTTAGCCGGCTTCACGACCATCTCGTCGAGATGTGCAAGGACGTGGCTCCGATCTTCGTGGCGATGGCAGAGCCAGGTCGGGACATTCGGGATCTTGGGTTCCTCGTCCAGGTAATAACGGATCAGCGCTGGCACGTAGGAGTACACCACTTTGTCGTCGGCCACCCCGGCCCCGGGCGCGTTGGCAATTGCGACGTTGCCGGCCCGCCAAGCCCGCATTAACCCTCGGACGCCCACAAGAGAATCTGGCCGGAACTCCTCAGGATCGAGGAAAATATCGTCGACCCGGCGGTAGATAACGTCCACCCGGACGAGCCCAGCGATGGTGCGCATGTAAACGCAATCGTCCGCTTCGACAACGAGGTCCTTGCCCTCCACGAGATGGGCACCCATCTGTTGGGAGAGGAAGGCGTGCTCGAAGTATGCAGAGTTGAAGATACCGGGCGTCAGTACCGCGATGACGGGTGCCTCGCCCGGGTGCGGCGACAGGGCGGCGAGAAGGCCGGCCAGCTTGTTGGGGTAGTCGTCGACGGGGTGGATGTCGAGGTCGCGGAACAAGTCCGCGAAGACTCGCTTGGTGACTTGGCGGTTCTCGAGCATGTACGAAACCCCCGAGGGCACGCGCAGGTTGTCTTCGAGCACGTACATAGTGCCGTCCGCGTCGCGTACGAGATCGCTGCCACAGATGTGGGCCCATACTCCCTGGGGCGGGTGGATCCCTTTGCACTGGGGGAGGTAGTTCACCGATGAGGACAGCACTTCGTCCGGGAAAACTCCGTCGGTGACGACCTTGGCGTCGCCGTACAGGTCATCGATGAAAAGGTTGAGCGCGGTCAACCTTTGGATCAGGCCCAGCGATATTTGCGCCCACTCCTGGGTCGAGATCACGCGGGGGATCACATCGAAAGGCCAAGCCTGGTCGATGTTGGCCGATTGGCTGTACACCGTAAAGGTGATGCCCATCGACCGGATCGCGAGCTCCGCCGCCGCCTGCCGCCCGGCGAGCTCGTCGCCGAGCAAACCGAGGTAACGCACCACCCCGTCGCAGGCATAACGGGCCTGCCGGTCGACCAACAGCTCGTCCCAACACCCCGGGCTTTCGTACCCGTCCCACATTGTCGGCTTGCCTCTTGGGGTGGTGGAGCCGGTCGAGGCAACGGCGGAACGGGCCCGGGCAACGGCGCTGCGAGTCCCGGGCATGATCACCAAGACTACGACCCTCTCGATACCCGCCGAGAGCAGCGATATTTCCGGACGATGAATTCCCACCCGCACCTGGCGGTCCACCCTTGCCGACGGACAGAGGAACCGGCACCGAACGATGGGCCAGCCTTACGGACGTCCCCTTCACGGGCCGAGCGAGGCCGCCAGGGCAGCCTCGACGTGCAAGCGCGTGGTGGGAAAGACCGGCACGGGGCTGTCTGCGGCCGTCATGAGCAGCTCGATCTCGGTGCACCCCAGCACGACGCCTTCGGCACCTTCGTCCACCAGGCGCATGATGATGTCGCGGTAGGCACGACGCGACTCGTCCCGGACTACCCCAAGGACCAACTCCTCGAAGATGACGCGGTGCACTTCGGCGCGGTCATGGGCAGCGGGCACGATGAGGTCCACCCCGTGCCGGGCCATCCGGTCGCGGTAGAAGTCCTGGTCCATCGTGTACGCGGTACCGAGCAGCCCGACCGCCGACAACCCCGCCTCCCGCACGGCCAGCGCCGTGATGTCGACGATGTGGAGCAGAGGGACCGAGACGGCCGCCTGTACCTGGTCGGCGACCTTGTGCATGGTGTTGGTGCACAGCAAAAGGACCTCCGCACCAGCAGCCTCGAGCCCCATCGCCACCTCAGCCAGCAGTTGGCCCGCCTCCTCCCATCGGTCTTCCACCTGCAGCCGCTCGATGGTCGCGAAGTCAACCGACGCAAGTACCAAGCGGGCGGAATGGAGCCCTCCCAGCCGCTCACGCACGAGCTCGTTCGCTAGCCGGTAGTACTCCGCGCTGGACTCCCAGCTCATGCCGCCCACCATGCCGATTACCTTTTGCCTATGGTCGGTCATGAACGCGTCCCCTCACTGTCAGCCGGCGGATGGGTCTCTAGCCGGAGAACGTCCGACGACTGCCGCTGTTTGAAGCTCAGTCGGGCGATCAGCCAGCTCGTAATGAGACCACCCACTAGGACGCCTGTCAACCCCGGGGCCGGGGAAACCGATAATGAACTGGTGACGAAACGGATCGCCGACATCGGCAGCGGCCGCGCCGGCCGGGGCCCCGGCCATCGACATAGGGGCCTCGCTCGTCGAGGTGGCGACTTGAACATTCTTGCAAACGTTCACCGGGCAGAGCCCGATCGGGGGCGCAGCCGCCAATGACGACCGAGCAAGCCACGATCGGGGTTATCGCTCCCCACATGGACGACGCCGCCCTCAGCTGCGGGCAGATGCTGGGAGCCAACCCGGACAGCCACGTGGTCACCGTGTTTACATCGGGCCCCACGAGCGTCCGCCCGCTGCCGGAATGGGACCAGCTGTCGGGGGCGTTCCGGCCCGGCGACAACGTGATGAAGTTGCGCCACGTCGAGGACGACGATGCCATGGCGGTGGTCGGGGCGCACGGTCACCGCCTCGACTTTTGGGACGAGCAGTACCGGGCGGGAAAACCGGTCCGGCTGGCCCGTTTTCGGCCCGGCGCGGTGAGCGCGGCGCGCGCCCGGCTGGCTGACCCCAGCATGGAGGATTCAGTCGTCGATAAGCTTCGGGGCGTGGTGGCAGGGCTGGACGTACAGACGTGGTTCATACCGCTCGGCCTATGGCATGGCGACCACAAGATGACGGCCCGGGCCGGCCTGCGCCTGGCCAAGGACATGCCCGAACGCCGTTGGGCCCTGTACGAGGAGCTCCCCTACCGCTTCGAAGTGCCGCTGGAGGTGACGGCCGCCAAGCAGCGCCTGGAGGAAGACGGTTTCACCCTCGAGCCCACCGTGTTGCCATCGGGCCCTGACAACTCCAAGAAGTACGCCATGTTGCGCTGTTACCGCTCCCAGCTCCCATGCCTGGGGGACCGGGTCGACGTCGCCGCCGCCGGGCCCGAGGTCTTTTACCTCTTGAAGCCGCTGCCCGCCTTGTGAGGGTCACGGTGGTGATCCCCACCTTCAACCGGCGTGAGCTCCTGGTCCAGGCCGTGCGTTCCGCACTGGGCCAGACATACCGTGACCTGTCCTGCTTGGTGGTCGACAACGGCTCGACCGACGGTACCGCCGAAGCGCTCGGCGACATGGCCGATCCCCGCCTCCAGCTCCTGGCCCACGACCGCCCCCTGGGGGGCCCGGGCGCACGCAACCTGGGGATCGCCGCCGCCGAGGGCTCGGAATGGGTCGCGTTCCTCGACAGCGACGACCTCTGGGCCCCCACCAAGATCGAGCGCCAGATGGCCGCTATCGCCCTCGACCCGGTCGCCCGCTGGTCAGCCACGGCCTGCGTGAGCGTGCGCCCGGACACGGGGGTACGCGATGCGGTGCGTCTCACCTCTGGTCCCCCACTGCCCGCCGAAAGTGGGGTGTTCAGCTCGGAGGAGGTGCGCCAACTGCTCCTGGAGGACAACCGGGTCCCGGCCGGCAACTCGACCGTGCTCGCCTCCAAAGCGCTCCTGGACGCAGCCGGCGGCTTCGACACGGGCCTCGAAACCTGCGACGACTGGGACCTCTGGTTGCGCCTGGCCAACCTGTCCCCTCTGGCCTACGTGGACTTGCCTCTGGCCGCTTACCGGATCTGGGACGGCCAGCAGTCGGCGAACGAGCGTGCCTTCCTGCGTGACGCCTCCACCGTCAGGTCCCGCTACTTTCCCGGCTCCGGCCCCATGCCTCGCAGCTACACCGCCCGCTGGGAAGCGGAGGCGGCCCGCCGCCATGTGGCCGCCGGGCGAAGGCTGCCGGCCGCTCGGAGCTACGTACGCACCGCATGGGTGGGAGCGGCCCCGGGCCAGCTGGCCTATGCCGCTGCCGCCGTCGTCTTGCCCCGGGTGACCGAACGCCGGTTGCGCCGTATCGAATCGAGCCGACGGCTCCCCGACGGCTGGGAGTCCCAGGTCGAGCCCTGGTTGGCCCCGTACCGACCGGATGGGACGGGCGTGGCCACCTCCACCTGAGCGGCCGGTCCCGGCCCCGCTGGGACGGCAGGCCCGGGCGTAATGACTGGGCAAGCCCGGAGCCGCCCTCGGCCTGCAGCAGCTCGCCCGAGACGCCGCCATTACTCTGGGCGCCCGGTCGAGCGCTCTTCTGTGGGCTTTGTTCCCCTTTGTGACGCCGGTTGACGCCTCCCAAGTACACTGGAAAAGCGATCTTGGCAAAGCTTGTGCACGTTCCTCGCTACCAATAGGCCACACAACAGGAAGAGGAACGCTTGAGCGCAACATCTCCGCCTTCACCACTCGTAAGCATCATCATCCCGACCCACCTCAGCGAACCGCCGTTCTTGGCCGAGACGTTGGCTTCCGTAATTGGCCAGGAATGGACGAACTGGGAAGTCATTGTGGTCGATGACGGGTCCCCCGACCCAGACGCCCTTAGCAGACTGGTCAGCATCCATCCCCGGATAGGTGTCGTTCGTTCCGCCAGAGGAGGCGTTGCCCGGGGACGCAACCTGGGCTTTGAACGAGCGCGGGGAGAGCTGGTGGCGTTCTTGGACTACGACGACATCTGGTACCCCAACCACCTCTCGACAGCGATAGAGAACTTAGCCAATAACCAGGGGGCTGTCTGCTCTTACTCTGCGTTCGATGTGGTACGCGGCGCCGCCAAAGAGCCAGTCCGCACCGTCCGCCAGCAGGGGCCGGTCACCCGTCATACCGTGCTTTCGGGTGGCAATCGTCCATCCATCACGACGATGGTGATCCGGCACGACGCGATGGCGGCCACTGGTGGCTTCAACCCTGCTTTCGACGGAGCGGACGACCTCGACTTGGTGTACAGGCTCGTGGACCAGGGCCCTTATGTTCGTGCCGACGTGGTCACAGTGGCCTGGAGGTCGCATGACGGCAATTGGTCACAAGACAGCCTTGCCATGGCCTCGGGCCTTAGACGAGTGCTCGACGCCAATCTGGGACGCTTGAGGGCCGCCGGGGATGTCGAGGCGGCGGCTGACCTGGCATCACTCCAGCATGAGCAACGCGGCTACTTGGCCCGTGGCGCAATGGCTGATGCTGTCGCCGCAGCGCGCTCGCGCGAATTTGGTCGAGCTGCCGGCCTCGCCTTTTGGGCAATACGGTCTTCGCCGTCAGGTGTAGCGTCGACGGTCATACGACGCTTCGTGCGTGTACTTGCCTGGCCATTGCGGCTCGTCTCTGCCAAGACGAAACCGAAAACACCTTCTTAGGTAACGTCTTCGGCCTGGTCGAGGAAGTCGGCCGGTGCTTTACGATCGTCGCAGGAGGTCCTCAAAGCGGCCTTCCACCCTATCCATCGAGCCAGAGAAATCGAACACCGCAGCCGCCCAGGTCCTGCCGGCTTCTCCGAGGCGTCTTATCTCGTCGGGTACTCGCAGCAGATCAACAATTGCACGCGCCATCTCGGGGGCACTATCAGTAACGACAGCCGGGCACCCAGGGGGCATTCCTTCGGCTCCGATCGTGGTGGTGACGACAGGGAGCCCGTACGCCAATGCTTGTGGCACTTTGAACTTCAGGCCGGCGCCTCTCATTAAGGGCGCGATGGCGACGGCACAAGTGTCGTAAGCGGGCTTTAGATCTGCCAGGTACCCGGTTGCATCGGTTCCCTCGGCTGGGCACTCAGATAACACGCGGTCAGATCCAACCCCAGCCAAGAGAAGCCTGGCGCCCGGCACTGATCCGTAGACGGTCGGCCATACCTCTCGAATGAACCAGCGGGCACCCTCGGCATTGGGACCTCGTGTGAACACGCCAACAAATATGAGGGTCTTGCTGCCCGGAGAACCCAGCGCTTGCGGGGAACGATCGATCACGGGGTCGACGACGAAGGCCGGGCGACGCAGGCCCGCGCGGCGGAGAGAAGTTAGATCCTCGGCCTTGAAGACCTGAATAAGGTCACACTTGTTGAGGAAATGCGTCTCTGTGTAGATGGCCAGCGGCGCGAAGAGGCGCCGTCTGAGGGGCATCTGTTCGATGCCGGCCTCTCGGCTCCTTGCCAAGCGAGCGATCGCCTGGCCATAAACGTCGTATTCGGTGGCGACGATCGGCTTTCGTGGGCGTTCCCGTCGCACATGGGGCAGAGCACGTAAGAACTCTGACCAGTGGAGGTCCACTATGTCGGCAACGGCCAGAAGCTGACAGGCATCGCGATCGCCTGTGAGAGCCTCAACCTGTGGCGCCCCTGTGTTGAAGCCGGTCAAGGTGCGGCCCTGCAGCCGCATTCTACTTGTTCCGCGGTCCGCTCCCGGGGGAATGAAGCGCACGGCGACAGAGCTCGCATACGACGCGAGTGTCCGCTCGTCGGGGGTTCCCGTGCAGATTAGGTCTACCGCGTGGTCTCTGGAAAGATGCGAGACATAGGCGTGTAGAAAGGCTCCACCCGCGTGCGGGACACCATCGAAAGGCGCATATGGGCTGACGATTGCTATGTGCATGACCGGCACAAGTCAGCTAGCACGGAACGCCTTCGCGGGTAGGCCCGCCGTCACCTCGCGTCACTTCGCTCCGTCAAGTCTGGCATCGAGGAGGTCAAGCACGGTGCCGTCAATCTGGTCGTCAAACTTGCGAGCGAAATGGGCTCCTGATTGGAGCAGCATCTCCAGGTCGTAGATCGTCAGGATCTCTGGGCTCTCCTTTTCGTCGAACCGAATAAAACGTCTGTTTCCTGTGGCGAATGTCAGACCCGCAGCATTGCCAAGTATGGTATGAAAGCATGCCTCGTCAGGCATTGGTACGCGCCTGAAGAAGGACACTACTCGGCGGGGGGTGGACAGGACCGCAAGAGCCGCCCGGCGCGACAGAGACATCCAGCTGCTGCCCACGTAGATCGGGGTACCGGGCCCAGCTAGATCCCGGTACCCCCACCAGAGCTGGCCGCGCTGACGAAAATGCACAATGCGAGGGAACGGCGGGGGCGACGATGACAACTCGATACCGGGCACCTTTGCTGCAACGCGGTCCAGCCCCTCGAGTAGCAGGCCAGGGTTGGCCACATAGCGCCATCGGTAGGAATAGCGTCTCAGCCCCTCCGGCCACGAAGTGGCCCCCCCGTCAGCAATCAGCGGCCTAACATCGGCCCAAACGTCGAATTGGGCAAGCTCACTCTCGAGGTCGCTGATGTTGCGGAGCGGGTAGTCCTGCCCCGAGAGGAGCACGAGGTAAGAGCAGTTCCGCTCCGCTACGGCTGCGCGCATCATTTCCATGAAGACTTCGACCATCCCGAAGGTCCCCCAGTTCGCAGGCCGTTCCGGGAGGATCGTGATGCGAGGGTCAACCAGTTCCTGGAGATCGAGGCGCTCCTGCCGTTGGTCATAGTGGAACACCACCTTGCAATTGGGATCGTCGGTTAGTAGGCGATCGATTAGTCGCCTTGTCTGGCCGGGCCGCGTATGCGCCGCAATGCAATATGTGACCACCAACTCATGGTACTTTCATCCCACTGGCCCGGATCAGCCAACATAGGCCCTGGCACGGGCAGGATGATCAGGCCCGGTGCCCGTAGCTGACCACGACGGCCTCAGTGAACGCCCGGTAGCGTTCGGCCAGTTCAGCGTAGGTTGCGACGGTCCCGGTTACCTCGAACACCTTGTCCAACGAGCCGTTCTGCCAGTCAACGGGGTCGCCCGG
>DATKHZ010000502.1:0-8563 GCA_035509995.1 Acidimicrobiales bacterium
TACGACCCCTCCAATGACGGCGCCCACAACTGGGCCGACGAAGGGGACCGGCACCACGGCGCCAAGAAGACGAGCGCCCGACATTGCCCCCGCCACAGTCCCCGCGGTACCCCCCGCTTGCTTGGCCCGCTGTTCGAAATCATCGTCCACGGCCCACCTCCTGCTTGTTTGCGGCCAGCCTAACCGATCCCCCTCGGAACGCGACCGCCCGCCCGCCGGCCTGCTCAAATGGGATCAAACCCGGAACGGAAATTACCCGGGCAGCCGGCGCCCCGGCCAAAAGCAAGCGCCGACCCTCCGTTTGCGACGATTTATGCCGATCACACTTAAGATGCTTGAGCGCGCGGTCGAGGCGAGCCACAGGAACGAGCCTGCGAGTGATATGGGTCATTTCGCGCCGCGGATGCGTGGCCTCGCACTGGTCCTGGAGTGATGGTGTCAACGGCAATGGGCGCGTCCTCGCGCGACGACTGGGCCGCCGAGCGCTTGACAGCGTTCATGTCCTGGCTACCGGGTGTGGCGGTAAATGAAATGGCCCAGAGGGCCACCAAGTGGGCGACCGAATCGCTCGACGCCGAGGTCGGCGCCCTTCTAGGGCCGCGTTCGGTCGAGGCCGTAATCGGGTTATCTGCCGGCTCGATGTGCGACCAGGACCTGGTCGGCCTGGCATCCAGGAACGCCGCGCAGGCCCCGTTGCCCGGCCTGGGACGCTGTCACGTGCTGACGCTGCCATTCGAGGGCCCGGGCAGTTGGCTCCTGTTCGCCCGACCCGGCCGCCCTTTCTCACTCGCTGAACGCAACCTGGCTTGGGGGATGGGCTGGGCGCTCGCCACGACCCGTCGCGAGAAGGCAGCGTTGACCTCTTTGAAAGAACGACAGACGCTGCTGGCACGCTTGACCCGCATCCAACGTTCGATCGCCGTCCGAGCACCGTTATCCGACGTGCTCCAGGCCGTCGTGACGGGTGCCGCCGAACTGCTCGGAGAGCGCGTGGTAGTGCTCCGGCGTATCGACCCCGACCAGCCGACACAGGCCGTGATCGTCTGTTCCACGGGACTGGAGACGGCTAAATCGCTGGACGCCCCGATCGAGATAGGTGAGGGCGCAGGTGGCCGGGCCATTTCGGAGCAAAAACTGGTGGTCATCCACGACTACTACGAGGCCCCCAACGGGCTGCGCGCCTTCGCTACTCTGGGCCTCCAGGCAGCGATGGGCGCCCCTGTGCAAGAGGACGGCGAGGTGGTCGGCAGCCTCGTGGTAGGCAGCTATACGCCCGGCCGTCGCTTCAGCCTCGCCGAACAGGAGGCTCTGATGGCCTTCGCCGACCACGCCAGCGTGGCCTTGACCGATGCGCGCATGGTCGAGACGCTGCGAGAGGCGTTGCTGGCCGCGCGCCACGACGCCATGCATGACTTGTTGACGGGGCTCCCCAATCGTGCGCTCCTGCTCGACCGGCTGTCCCAGGCTGCCGCTCGAAGCACTCGCAACCAATCAATCGGTGCTCTTCTGTTTTGCGACCTCGATGGTCTAAAAAACGTCAACGACAGCCTCGGCCACGAGACCGGGGACCAGCTGCTGGTCGCAGTCGGCGAGCGGTTCGCGCTCCAGTTGCGAGAGGCCGACACGGTCGCCCGGCTCGGGGGCGACGAGTTCGCCTTCGTGCTGGAAGACCTCCAGTCTGTCGCGGAAGCCAACGAGGTAACCGAACGGCTCTTGTCGTCGCTGAACGACCCCATCGTCATCAACGGTCACGTAATCCGTGTCAGTGCCAGCATTGGCATCGCGATGTGCACGCACGAACAAACCGACACTGCCACCCTGCTGCGCGAAGCCGACCTGGCCATGTACGCGGTGAAGCGCGCTGGCGGCGCCGGCTATTTGCACTACCAACCGGACATGCCCCCGTTCTCGTCGGGCCATTACGCGTAGCAACGGCTCTCGCGTACCGGGACATTCGTGGCCGGGATATGGCCTCGCGCGACGTCGATCGCGACCTACGGCGTGATCTCGTGGTCGGTCCTGGTGACTGTTATCGGGGGGTTCGCGGACAACAGCCATTGGCTGCTGGACACATCCTTGTTCCACCAAATGGCCGCGGCGCCGGCGTCGGCCCCGAACTGGGCCAGCACCGGGCCAATGGTCGCCGTCGGTGCCGCCGCGGCCATAATCGGTGGGTTCGCGTTCCAGCATCGCGACCTAATTGGCGAATGACGCAGTTACTTTGTTTAGTTTGTTATAGCGACCTTTGCGGGCGCCGACGAAAATCGCACGACACACACCATCCAAGATGGCACGGGACCTTAAGGCTCGATGGCGAGGCGTACTCCCAGGCCTATCAGCACCAAACCTGTGCCGCGGTCGATCCGACGGCGGACGCGCGAATTCGCCAGCCATTGGGTGACCGGGCGCGCCGCAGTCAACAGGATCGCGAAGTAACCACCCGTCATCAACACGAAAATGGCCCCAAGCACGAGCGTGGTCCAGGCGACCGAGTACCCGTGGGGCACAAACCCCGGTAGGAACGTGACAAAGAACACACCGACTTTGGGATTCAGCAAGTCGGTTAACAGACCGGCCGTATAGCCGGTGCCGAGGAGGCGCCGTGACGTCGCCGGGGTGTCCCCGCGTGAGCGAAGCGACCTGACGCCGAGGTACGTGAGGTAGGCCGCTCCAACGATCCGCAGCCCGAGGTAGGCGTCATGGCTGGCACCCAGCACGGCCGAAAGGCCAAGAGTTGCCGTGATAACCCACACGGTAAGACCTGAGAGCACGCCGAGCACCGTACGGGCCGCAACCCGCCTGCCGCCACGGACAAGGTTCCGGATGACCACCAAGGTGTCCGGACCTGGGAGGAGGATGATCAGCGTCGCCGCCACCAGGAAGGTCGCGAGGCTCACGAGCATTGCGGACGAGCCTACGCGCCGAAGACCTTGTCAGTCGACACGTTTTCTGGCCTCGTCAGGTGACCCGTTTTCTGGGCGCAGCTACACGCACGGCCGGGTCGGACAGCACATCTGCTATCCGCTCAGCCGCGTCCCAAACCTCTACGAAGCTCGTGTAAAGCGCGACCGGGGCAAGACGTAGTACGTCGGGGGGGCGGAAGTCAGGTACAACCAGGCCGCGCTCGATGAGGAGGCATGCCGCGCTCCACGAACCGGGATGAGAAATGGCGAAGTGCCCGCCCCTCCGGTCGGCGGCGGAAGGACTGCCAACTTTGGCTCCTAGGGGCACGAGCAATTCCTCGGCCCGCTGCGCGAGGAGAGACACGAGCCGTCGAGACTTAGCCCAAACGGCCGGGATGCCCGCCGCAAGCAACGGTGTAATCCCGGCATCCACCGCGGCAATGCCGAGCACCGCCGGAGTCCCGGCAAGGAACCTGTCGATTCCTTCGGCGGGGTCGTAATCGGCGCCCATCGAGAACTGGTCCCGCTGGCCCCACCAGCCCCATACGGGTTGGCGCAGCGTCGCCTGCAGGGCCGCCCGAACGTACAGCCAGGCCGGAGCGCCAGGGCCACCGTTCAGGTATTTGTAAGTGCACCCGACGGCCAGGTCGGCCGCGGCGCCATCGAGGTCGACCGGGACCACCCCGGCGGCGTGGCTCAGATCCCACAGCGTGAGGGCGCCGGCTCGGTGGGCAACGCTCGTCACCCACGGAAGGTCGACCAAGGCGCCGGAGCGGTAGTTGACCCCCGAGAGGCATACGAGCGCGACCTCGTCGTCGATGGCGTCGACGATATCGGCCGCGCCGAGCCCATCGACCGGGTCGGTTTCAAGAAGCCTGAGCTGGCCACCTGCCCGCTCGGCAACCCCCTGGAGGACGTACCGCACCGTGGGGAAGTCGTGCCTGTCCCCTATGATCACCGTTCGGCCGGGGCTGGCGTCCATGGCCGCAACCGCCAGCTTGTAGAGATTGACCGTCGTGGAGTCGCTCACGACAACCTGGCCGGGGGCAGCACCGATTAACTGTCCGATCCGGTCGCCGACTGCCGCCGGCAGGTCGATCCAGCGCTCCCACCCGCCCACCAGATCCCGGCCCCATTCCCCGGCTATTGCCTCGACGGCAGCCGCGGTTGCGCGGGGTTGGCGGCCTAGGGAATTGCCGTCCAGATAGATCGGGCCCGCCGGGTTGAGGACGAACTCGTCCCGGTACGGTGCGAGTGGGTCAAGGCAGTCAGCCTCGATCGCCTCCTCGCGAGTCTGGGGTACGCCGTCCACCACGCGACGGTACCTCTCAGGTGGCTGCCCAAAGATTCCACCGAGATCAGGTTCGAACCGGGACCAGGGCCGGTTTCGAGCCTGTGCTCCTGTCGAGCAGGACAAGTTAGGAGTCGAAATAGTCGAGCCTGGGCCGGCGCTCCGGCTCTCTCCTAGCCCCGTTCTCTTAGCCCCGTTGACCCCCCCGTAGGTCGCCGCGTTCACCCCCGTAGAGCGCCCTGTTGACCCCCCGCCGGTCGCCCCGTTGACCCATAGAGCCTCCCGTGCGCGACACTCGGCGCATGGCCAAGTGGATTATCCGGCCGTTGGTTGCTGTGGCCGCGCTGGTCAGCCTTACCTTTTTCGTGACCGCTTGTGGGAGCGGCCCAGCGCAAAATGGTGTGGCCAGCCTGGGGCAAGGCAGCACGACGACCACCGCCCAGCCGGGCGCTCCCGGCGCGCAGAGCCCGGATGGTGGAGGCCAATCGGCCTCTGGCGGATCAGGTGGCGGGAGCCCCTCCGGGGGAGGCGTGTCCGCCACCCTCCGGATGGGAGGGAGCTACACCCAGGATCTCAAGTTTGCCGAGTGCCTGCGCTCCAACGGTTTGCCGGGCTTCCCGTACCCGAGCCCGAACGGGACCTTCCACATCACTTCGAGCAGCGGCGCCGTTCCCGGCTCACCCCAGTTCCGGGCTGCTCAGACGGCGTGCCGGAAGTTCACGCCAAATGGGGGTGCCCCGCCGTCGCCGGCGCAGCAGGCCAAGCTGCTCGCTCAATCGCTTCAGTACTCCAAGTGCATGCGCTCCCACGGCATCACCGACTTTCCGGACCCTCAATCGAGCAATGGCCGCGTTGGCTTCTCAATTACCGCCAGCCCGGGCAGCGACCTCAACCCCAACAACCCTCAGTTCCAGGCGGCTCAGAAGGCATGCGAGACGCTCTTGCCGCGGCCACCGCCGTGAGACGCTGCGAGGTCAGCCGCTTCTAGGCGTGGTCTGCGCTTCTCGGCGTGGTCTGCGCTTCTCGGCGTGGTGGGACTTTCGTGGCGTGGTGGGACCCTTCTTGGCGTGCCACGAGCAACAGATGTCCATCCGCGCACGCCAAGAAGGCCGGAACCACACCGAGAAGTCCGGCTTCTGGGGCGGGCCCGTCGGATGCACGAACGGATATGACACGAGCCCGTTCCTCTGAGGCGGGTTCTCACAGTCCCCGGACGTACGGTCTCGCTCCGACCCGGCCCGGTCAGAGACCCCAGCCCCGGCCATGGCGGCCGGATTATCAGGTCAGGCCTGGATGTCCTCACCGAGGTAGGCCATGCGCACGCGGTCATCGCGCAACAACACGTCGGCTGAATCCTGCAGCACGATCCTGCCGGTCTCGAGAACATACCCGCGGTCTGCCAACTGAAGAGCCTTCGCTGCGTTCTGCTCGACGAGCAACACTGTGACACCCTGTTGCCGAATTGTGCCGAGGATCTCGAAGATCGTGCGGACGAACATTGGGGCCAGCCCCATCGACGGCTCGTCCAAAAGCAGCAACCTGGGCTCCGCCATCAGGGCTCTCCCGATAGCGAGCATCTGCTGCTCGCCCCCCGAGAGGTTCCCGCCCTGTTGTTTGCGCCGGTCCTTCAGGATCGGGAAGAGCTCGAATACCCGATCGGTTTTCGCGGCTTGGTTATGGGGCTTACGGAACGCGCCGATCTCCAGGTTTTCGAAGACGGTCATCTGCGGGAATATCCGGCGTCCCTCAGGTACGTGACTGATGCCGAGCTCGACGATATTGTGTGCCGCGAGGTGGGAAATGTCGACACCATTAAAGTGCACTGTCCCCAACGAGGCGTGGCGTAGTCCCGAGATCATCCGGAGCGTGGTCGTCTTCCCTGCTCCGTTCGCACCAAGGAGCGTCACGATCTCGCCCTCGCCAACCGAGATCGTGAAGTCGTGGAGCGCGGGCACCGCGCCGTAGCGCACCTCCGCGCCCACTACTTCCAGTAGGGCCTTCACGGGCCTACTGCTCCGGCGCCGTCGTCGCTCTCTGCAGAACCCAGGTAGGCGTTGATCACGACTGGGTCCCTTTGGATATCGGCGGGCAACCCCTCCGCGATCACCTGGCCGAAGTTGAGCACGATGATCCGATGGGCCACGGACATTACAAGTTTCATATCGTGCTCGATCAATAACACCGTTACCGCGAGCTCCGAATTGACCTTGCGGATCAGTTCTGCCAGCTCGACCTTCTCGGCAGGGTTGGTCCCGGCGGCGGGCTCGTCCAGGAGCAGTACCTCCGGGTTGGTCCCAAGCGCCCGAGCGATCTCGAGGCGGCGGCGGTCCCCGTAGGGCAAGGAGCTGGAGAGCTCGTTCGCCCTGCGCGTCAGGCCGACAAACTTTAGTAGCTCGAGCGTCCGGAGGTCGCTCTGGTGTTCCTCGCGCCGGGCCCGGGGCAAACGCAGCATGGCACCGGCGGGCCCGGTGTGCTGCCTGGACTCGACCCCGATCTTCACGTTCTCGAATGTTGTCAATGCATTGAACATCCGCGAGGTCTGGAACGTCCTCGCCACTCCGAGGCGGTTCACCTTGTAGGGCTTTCGCCCGATCACCCTGATGGGCTGCCTATTTTTCGGCATGAACAGGATCGAACCTTCTTGGGGCCTGTAGACACCGGTCAGGCAGTTGAACAACGATGTCTTGCCGGCCCCGTTCGGGCCGATCACCGAGAGGATCTCACCGCGGAGCAGGCTGAGCGACACGTCGTTAAGGCTTGTGACGCCGCCGAAGCGGAGGGTGACATGCTCGACCGAGAACAAGATGTCCGTCGAGCTGGCTGGGACCGCCTCGGGCTGCGCACTGGTCATGGGACGGCCTCTCGGGCGGCGCTACTGGTCATTCGGTCTCCGGGCCTATGTAGCCGGGTTCGTCGAGGGACAACTTGCCGTAAGTCGCCGGAAGGACCTCCCCCAACGACCTGACCCGCACCGGGCCACCGGGGCTGTCCAGATGACCGACCCCGTCCTCGAGGAGCAGGATCTCCCGGAGCCGCCGACGCGAAGGGATGATCCCTTGCGGCCGGAATACCATCAGGACGATAAGCGCTGCGCCGAGGTAGATGAACTCGTCTTGGGACTGGTAATCCGGGAACGAGCGGAGCTGGAGGTACTGCGTCAGCCACTGGATGAAAAAGGCGCCGATGACCGCTCCCGCGATCGAGCCCATACCTCCGAAGATGACAAAAACGATGATCAGGATCGACGTCTGGACGACGAAGTCGTTCGGTACGAGGCTCTGGACCTGACTTGCGAAGAACACCCCCGCAAAACCGGCGGTCGAGGCCCCGATGGAAAAGGCCATGACCTTGTACTTCAAGGCATTAATCCCCAGGGAATCGGCGGCAACCTCGTCTTCCCGGATCGCCGTCCAGGACCGTCCGACCCGGGAATGCTCGAGAAAACTGAACGCTACGGCGAACACGACGCAGACACCAAGGATCAGGTAGTAGTAGGGCAGGACCGTGCCGGTCCAGCGGTAGGAAATCCCCAATATGTGCACTGAGAACTGCGGGATAAAGCCAGGTGTACCTGCAGGCCCACCCGTCACCCCATTGAGGTTATTGGCGACGATCTCGATGATCTCGCCGAAACCTAGCGTCACTATGGCAAGGTAGTCGCCGCGCAGGCGCAGGGTAGGTGTCCCGAGCAGGACGCCCGCGAGCATGGCGGCCACGATCGAGAAGGGGATGACCCAAAACGGGTTGAGGATAAAGGGCGGGTGGATCGGGAGCGCGCCGGTCAGATAGGCGGTGGTATAAGCCCCGATCGCCCAGAAAGCGACGTACCCGAGGTCGAGCAGGCCGGCGAAGCCCACTACGACGTTTAGGCCCATTGCCAGCAGCACATAAATTGCCACTTGGGTGGTGAGGATCGACTGGATGCCCCCGTTGAGGTGCAACGGCCACTCGATCGCCACCAGGAGCGCGGCAATGGTGAGCCCGGTCTTCCCGTAGGCGAACCGGGCCTGCGTCGTGATCCCGGTGAACTCGTAGCGGCCGTGTTCGGGAGGAGCCCCACCAATTGCGCGAACAAAGTCCGACCCGAGCCAGCCAACGACGCCTATCAAGACGAGACCGCCAACAGCCATCACCGCAACCCCAGCCGGACGGTTGTGAGGCAGGACGTAGATCGAGGCCAGCCAATGGGCGAGCGAGTGGCGGTCCGAAGACCGCCACGAGGACCAATCGGTCCACATCAACCACCCATAGGCGACCAAGACCAAGCCGGCAAGCGTCCAGAGCCCTCGGCCACGGCGGGGGGCGATCACTTTGCGGGCAGCGGCAAGGCCGACGAGCGCGCACTCGAGCGCGCTCAAGCCGACCGCTA
>DATKHZ010000503.1:0-3571 GCA_035509995.1 Acidimicrobiales bacterium
CGGCTCCGCAGGAGCGGTTTCGGCGGGCTTGATCTCCTCCGCTCCGGGGTACAGCCAGCTTTGGCCCCCGCGGGCTGGTTCCGGTAGCAGCCGGTGTAACAAGACCGCCAAAACGAGGCTCGGGACAGCCAGCACGAAAAATGGTGCGCGCCAGCCAGCGGCTGCCCCGAGCTCGGCCGAGATGACTAGCCCGAGACCCGAGCCGACCAGTTCACCCGTGAGCACCATGCCGTAGATCCGCGCGCGTTCTTTGGCCGGGAAGAGGTCCCCCGTCAGCGACGCCACCACAGGCCCTGAAACTCCGATGACCGCACCCAGCGCCAGCCGCGTGAGCAGGAGCATCACGTACCCATCGGCCAGGCCGGAGGCAGCCATGCCCACCGACCAGGCTGCGGTTGCCCAGACGAGCAGCCTTACCCGGTTGCTGCGGTCCGCCAGCACACCAACCGGCAAGGCGGCGACCGCCCCGACGAGGGATGCGGCCGTGGTGAGCAGGCCAAGTTGGGTGTTGTCGGCCCGGAGCGCTTTTTCCAACTGCGCTGCCAGGGCCCCGATCGTGCCTATGTCGGCACTCTGGAGGCTGAGCACACCGGCGAGCAGGAGGACGACCCGCAGGCGTGCCGGACCGCCCACCCGGACCGTGACGCGGTCCACCAACGCGGATACTTCGCTGTGGACGGTCACAACCGGGCGCACTCTTATCCTTTTGATTTTAGGGAACAATTCGCTAGCCCCCTCGGGGAGAGCTTCCCGGCCCGGGCTCCTTCGCAACTCCGGGGTGGCGGCGGGCGATATCGTTCCGGCATGAGCAGTTATGTGATGCCCGGAGTGCTGGAGATCGACACATTGCTTGGCGGCTGGGACCGGGTAACTGCTGGCTATCTTGTCGAAGGGCCTTCCCCTGTCCTGGTAGAAACTGGTAGCCAAAGCTCTGTACCCGTTGTGCTGAAAGCTCTCGCGGAGCATGGCGTTGGTCCTTTGGATCTCGCTGCAATCGCCGTTACGCACATTCACCTTGACCACGCCGGCGGTGTCGGCGACATCGCCAGAGCGTTCCCCAAGGCGACCGTCTTGGTCCACCCAAGAGGGGCTCGGCATCTCGCTGACCCCAGCCGCCTCATTGCGTCGGCTGCGACCGTCTACGGCACTTCGCTCGATTCGCTGTACGGGCGCTTGGAGCCGACCGAACCCGCGCGCGTGAGAGCTTTGGACGACGGCGAGGAAATCAATATCGGTGGCGGCCGTCACCTGACAACGGTCCATTCACCGGGTCACGCCAAGCACCACCTCGCGCTCCACGACAGCGTTACCGGAGCACTTTTCGTCGGCGATGCGGTCGGCGTGCGATTGCCCGACGCCGGCGTCCTGCGCCCGGCCACTCCGCCTGCCGACTTCGACCTCGTCCAGGCTCTCGACAGCCTGAGGCGGTTTGCCGATCGCCGGCCCAATGCCCTCGCTCTCGCCCATTACGGTTTGCTGCCAGGCGATGCGGTCGAGGCCTTGGAAGAGGCCGGCGGCACGCTACGCGAATGGGCAAGCGTTGCCGAGGCGGCCTGGCAGTCGGGCCGAGACGTTGAGGAGGCACTTCGGGAACGCTTTAGCGGCGAGCTGGAGGCGATCGAGCCCGAGCAGCGCGTCCGAATGGAGACCTTGAACGGCCTGCATAGCAACGCCGAAGGCCTCAAGCTTTGGTTGGCCGGGACGGGCGCCGGGGCACCCGACCACAACCCTGCGTGAGAGGATCTTGTGAGGCGCGGCATCGCTATTCTTGGGGCGTGAGTGGCTCCCACGGGCGGTCGGTCCCGCTCGACCTCAACGTCGACCTTTCCCACCATCTGCAGGAGCTGACGCTCGACGAAACCGATGACGAGGATGAACCAGTCCTGCGCTGGGCGGACGGGCGCATGGTGGACACCTGGCGCGAGGGCTACCCCTACGACGAGCGCATGCCCCGGCCCAGCTACGAAGTCGAAAAACGTTTTCTAAAGATTGAGCTACTGAAGCTGCAGAACTGGGTCAAGGACTCGGGGACACGCATCGTCATCCTGTTCGAGGGACGGGACGCGGCCGGCAAGGGCGGGACCATCAAGCGCTTCACGGAGCACCTGAACCCCCGCGGTTCGACGGTGGTGGCCCTCGAAAAGCCGAGCGAACGCGAGGCCGGCGAATGGTATTTCCAGAGGTACGTGGCCCACCTCCCTTCCGCAGGCGAGATCGTGCTCTTCGACCGGTCGTGGTACAACCGGGCTGGCGTCGAGCGGGTAATGGGATTTTGCACCGATGCCGAGTACGAGCTGTTCGTGCACCAGGCTCCGGAGTTCGAGCGGCTGCTCACCGACTCGGGTATCTCCCTCATCAAGCTGTGGTTCTCCGTTTCCCGCTCTGAGCAGCGCACCCGGTTCCTCATCCGGCACATCGACCCCGTCCGGCAGTGGAAGCTGTCCGCCACCGATCTGGCATCTCTTGACCGGTGGGACGACTACACCGCTGCCAAAGAAGCCATGTTCGCTCTGACGGACACGTCGTGGGCACCGTGGATGGTGATCAAGAGCAACGACAAAAAACGCGCGCGCATCGGTGCGATGCGCTACGTCCTGGGGATGTTCGACTACCCGAACCACGACACAGCTACCGCCGGCCCTCCGGACCCTCTCATAGTTGGCCCCGCATCGGAGGTTTACGAGCACGGTGAGACGCCCGGCGGGCCCGGGGCCGTCCTTGCCTCGAGCCCGGCCTCAGGGGCGTAGCGCCGCTACGCCCAGAACTCGTCTGCGGCGTACGCATCGTTGTCGAGATGCCAGAACTCGACGGCCTTGCCGCCGCGCACGTGCCAGATGTCAGCACCTTGCGAATCAAGAGACCGGCCGTTCCGAGTCGCATGAGCCGTGCTCAGGACCACCACGTGCTCGTCGCCTCCCACCACGTCGTGGATCTCGATGGCGAACGTGCCGCTGCTCCTCTCGGCCAGCTCCCCGAAGAACTCGAACACTTCCTTCTTCGACCTCAGGTCCCCGGCTAACGGCCCCCTCCCGCCGTTGTGCCAGACGATATCGTCAGCAAACAGTTCGTCGACTGTCTGCATGTCCCCCTTGCCGAAAGCCTCATAGCCGCGACGGATCAACTCCACGTTGGGGTGGTCTGACATGCTCTCCCTCCCTCGTATTGCCGGCTCAAATAGCCAGTGCGCGCATGAGACTACTCAAGGCTCCACCCAGCTGCAATGGCCCGGGCTCGGGGTTTACCAGGAGGGCCACCTCTGAAAATGGGCCCTCACAGCGCCGTCTCTCTCTCAGCGGAGGGAGTGGGATTTGAACCCACGGGGACTCAACATCCCAAAGCTTTTCAAGAGCTTCGCATTCGGCCGCTCTGCCATCCCTCCACGGTTGCCCTTCACCGTTGCGAACCGCGATCTTACAGCCGCACTTCGGACCGGCCGATGTGGGGTGCGCGCCGGCAACTTTCAGGGCCCGAAGTGGTCCCTGATGCTCTGGATCCAGTTGTCCGCCGCCAGCCAGGCTTCGCTGGCCGCCTCGCGTCTCTGCTGGCCGTCCGCGCCGCCGGCGGGGTAGGA
>DATKHZ010000504.1:0-5681 GCA_035509995.1 Acidimicrobiales bacterium
AACCCGCACCACCTTCGCCGTTGACCACCTGCCCGACGATACCGCACGTTGCTGATGGCAGGAGCCACTGCAGCTTCCGCGAGGCCGCTTGGGCACTTGAGGGAGGGATTTTCGGCCGTCGCAGCGAAGTCCCCTGGAGCACTAAGCTGAGGCGTGAACGAGGCCGGGCCATTGCGTTCTTGCGTCCCTCAGCTGGAGCACCGCCCGCCCGGGCTGCGGCACGAAGACCTGGACCACTGAGTTAGGAGCGATGTCTGATGGACCTTCACCAACTGCTTGGCGACGACACCGAACCCCTTCTGACGTACGAATGCAAGGGCATCAGCCGCGATGACCTCATCCTGCCGGGCCCGGACTTCGTTGACAGGGTGTACTCCTGGAGCGACAGGTCTGTTCCTGTGCTGCGCAACCTTGGGCTGTTGCTCAACACGGGCCGGTTGGGCGGCACGGGCTACATTTCGATACTGCCTGTCGACCAGGGCATCGAGCATTCGGCGGCGGCCAGCTTTGCGCCGAACCCGATCTACTTCGACCCGAAGAACATCGTAGAACTGGCTATCGATTCCGGATGTAACGCGGTTGCGTCGACTCTAGGGGTGCTCGGCATCGTAGCCCGCCGTTATGCCCACAAGATCCCCTTCATCGCCAAGCTCAACCACAACGAGCTGCTCAGCTACCCCACCACCTACGACCAGGTGATGTTCGGCTCGGTCCAGGAGGCCTTCGAGCTCGGTGCGGTCGGGGTGGGTGCGACGGTTTACTGGGGTTCAGAGGAGTCGCGCCGCGAAATGCAGGAGGTCTCCGAGGCCTTCGAGGAGGCACACTCGCTCGGGCTGTTCACCGTCCTGTGGTGCTACGTCCGCAACAGCGCCTTCAAAAAAGACGGCGTCAACTACGAGGTGTCTGCCGATCTCACCGGCCAGGCCAATCACCTGGGCGTCACCATTCATGCGGACATCATCAAGCAGAAGCTGCCCGAGAACAACGGTGGCTACCCCGCTATCGGCTTCGGTATGACCTCTAAGCTCGTCTACAGCGACTACACGACGGACAACCCGATCGACCTCACTCGCTGGCAGCTCGTCAACACCTACATGGGCCGGGTACCGCTGATCAACAGCGGTGGAGCGTCCGCGGGTGCCGGCGACATGGCCGCCGCGGTCCGCACGGCCGTCATCAACAAGCGAGCCGGAGGAGCAGGGCTGATCATGGGCCGCAAGTCTTTCCAGCGTCCCATGGAGGAAGGCATAGCGCTGATCAACGCGGTGCAGGACGTCTACGCCGACCCTGCCGTTACGATTGCCTGAACCACGCAGCGCCTCCGCGAAGCCCCAAACCCCCGGCGCCTTGCCGCGGCGCGGGGAAACCCACACGATAAGCTGGTAAAGCGCGTAGGGCTCACCAGGGGGCACAACTTTGGCTGACACAGTTACGACAGGGCAGAAGTTGAAGACTCTGGACCGCGTCGTCATCCGATTTGCCGGGGACTCCGGCGACGGCATGCAGCTGACCGGGGACCGTTTCACGACCAGCTCGGCTATTTTCGGCAACGACCTGTCGACGCTGCCCGACTTCCCTGCAGAGATACGGGCGCCGGCGGGCACCGTCGCCGGAGTTTCGGCGTTCCAGGTCCATATTTCGGACCACGACATCTTCACTCCCGGCGACCACCCCGACGTGCTTGTGGCCATGAACCCGGCGGCCCTCAAGGCCCATGTGGCTGACCTCCAGGCCGGCGCCGCCGTCATTCTCAACAGCGACGCTTTCGACGAGCGGTCGTTGCAGAAAGCCGGTTATGCCGCGGACCCGCGGGCCGACCAGAGCCTCGACGCGTTCACGGTTTACGAGGTGCCGATGACGTCGCTCACGTTGGAGGCTGTGAAGCCGAGCGGCACGAAGGCACGGGACGCCGAGCGTTCAAAGAACTTCTTCGCCCTCGGCCTAGTCAGCTGGATGTACAGCCGTCCGCCCGAACCGACTATCGAATGGGTGGCAAAGCGGTTTGCCGGTAACGATATGGTGCGTGAGGCCAACACTCTGGCGTTCAAAGCTGGCTGGAACTTCGGCGAGACCGCCGAGGTCTTCGAGTCCTCCTACGAAGTCAAACCAGCCCACCTTCCCCCCGGCACCTACACCAACATTTCGGGCAACACCGCGCTCGCGTGGGGCCTCGTCGCTGCCGGCCACCTCGCGAAAGTCCCTGTTTTCCTCGGTAGTTACCCGATCACCCCCGCCTCCGACGTCCTCCACGAGCTTTCCAAGCACAAGAACTTCGGGGTGCGCACGTTCCAGGCCGAAGACGAAATAGCGGGTGTCAGCGCGGCCCTGGGTGCTGCGTATGCCGGCTCGCTCGGAGTGACCACGACCAGCGGGCCTGGTCTCGACCTCAAGTCCGAAACAATAGGTTTGGCGATCTCGCTGGAACTTCCGCTGCTCGTCATCGACATCCAGCGCGGCGGGCCGTCTACAGGCTTGCCGACAAAGACCGAGCAGGCGGACTTGCTGCACGCGATCTTCGGTCGGCACGGTGAGGCGCCGCTGCCGGTCCTCGCCCCGTGCACTCCCGGCGACTGTTTTTACATGGCAATCGAAGCTGCCCGGATCGCCCTCAAGTACCGGACGCCTGTGATCCTGCTCTCTGATGGCTACCTCGCCAACGGCGCCGAGCCTTGGCCCATCCCCGACGTCGAAGATCTGCCCGATCTCTCGGCGGACTTCGAGTTCGCCACCGAGGCCAACAAGGTCATGCCCGATGGTTCCGAGGTTTTCTGGCCTTACCTTCGCGATCCCGAGACCCTGGCGAGGCCATGGGCGCTCCCCGGCACCCCGGGCTTGATGCACCGCATCGGCGGCCTCGAAAAGGCCGACGGAAGCGGGAATGTCTCCTACGACCCCGTCAACCACGAGCTGATGGTGCGGCTGCGTGCCCAGAAGGTCGCCGGCGTCGCGAATGACATTCCCCTCGTCGAGCTCGACGACCCCGACGGGCTTGGTGGCGCGGACCTTCTGGTGCTCGGTTGGGGCTCCACTTACGGTGCCATTCAGGCAGCGTCTCTCGCCGTTCGCTCGACCGGGCGCCGGGTGGCAAACGCCCACCTTCGTTACCTGAACCCTTTCCCACGCAACCTGGGCGAAATAGTGAAGGCCTACAAGCGGGTCCTCATCCCCGAGGTCAACCTGGGCCAGTTAAGGAAGCTCGTCCGCGCCGAGTTCCTTGTCGACGCGGTGGGCCTCAACAAAGTAGACGGTTTGCCGTTCCGCCGGATCGACGTACAGGCTGCAATTGTCTCGCACTTGGACGCCCTGGGGAGCCGTAACGGCAATGGCGCTTCGAGAGCTGCCGAGGAGGCACTATGACAGACGTGGCAGTTCCGGTCACAACCAGAAAAGACTGGTCGAGCGATCAGGAAGTACGTTGGTGCCCCGGTTGTGGGGACTATTCGATCTTGACCGCGGTCCAACTGATGATGCCTGATCTAGGTGCCAAACGTGAGGACACGGTGTTTGTATCGGGGATCGGCTGTTCCAGCCGCTTCCCCTATTACATGAACACTTACGGCATCCATTCGATCCACGGCCGCGCCCCGGCGCTCGCCACCGGGTTGGCAGTTGCACGCCCGGATCTCCACGTGTGGGTGATAACGGGTGATGGCGACGCTCTTTCGATTGGGGGCAACCACCTGCTGCACGCTCTCCGCCGGAACGTCAACTTCACCATCATATTGTTCAACAACCAGATTTATGGCCTCACAAAGGGCCAGTACTCTCCGACGTCTGAGTCTGGAAAGGTAACAAAATCCACGCCGTTCGGGTCTCTTGACCACCCCTATAACCCTGTGTCATTGGCCCTGGGCGCCGAGGCTTCTTTCGTGGCCCGTACCCATGACATGGACCGCAAGCACATGACCGAAATTTTCCGTAGGGCCTACGCGCACAAGGGCACTTCATTTGTCGAGGTCTACCAGAACTGCAACGTTTTCAACGACGGCGCTTTTGAGACAATTCTGGCCAAGGACAACCGCCCTGCAATGCTGGTCCCCCTGGAGCACGGGAAACCGGTGCGTTTCGGTCCCGACGGAGAAAAAGGTGTGATCATCGATGCCAACGGGAGCGCCGTGATCGTCGAGGTGTCGGAGGTCGGGGAGGAACACCTGTTGGTCCACGACGAATCACGTCCCGACCCCAGCCTGGCATTTGCGCTTTCCCGTCTTGCGAACGGGCCCTATTCGCCCACCCCGGTCGGGGTCTTCAGGGCCGTGGAGCGGGCGGATTACGGGTCGCTCGTACAGGACCAATTGGTGGCCGCCGCCGCACGTAAAGGTCCGGGGGATCTGAAGAATTTGCTGCATTCTGGGACAACCTGGACCGTCGAGTAAGTCCCAGCGCGCGATGATGAGCTAGACGAAGCGAGCCATCACGGTGGGTGCTCCTCGCGCTACTGGATCGCCGGCCTGGGCTAGGTTTTCCGGCACCGCAAGCCTGGATGTACCTAGGAAAAACGGGTTGTTGCAAGGCAGACCTAGGGGTGCGAGAATGGCGCCGGATCACCCAGCCCTCAAGAGGAAGAAGTACCTGATGCCCGGTAAGGGCCTGACGGCGGGGCGCCTGCGCCGTCTTCACGTAGTACTCACCACGACTTCTCTCATCGCGGTGACCGTCTTGGTAGGTGCGAGTTTCGCTGGCAACGGGCTCGCGGGCGCTTCGTCCTCTAGGTTGAGCGCCGGGCAAACGCTCATGAAGGCAGCGCTAGCTCCTCAACACATGGTGCGGGCCCGCGCTTTGTCCACCGGGGGGGCTCCGCTATCGGCGACCTACCTTGGAGCGGAACCGGCGGCCCTCAAAGTGGACCTGGACGTGGTACTGGCTCCTTCTAACGCCGCGCAGCTTGCCCAGTTCGTATCTTCGGTGTCCTCGCCCGCTTCTCCTTTGTACCATCACTATCTAACGGAGCCGCAGTTTGTTGCGCAGTTCGGGCCTCCCTCATGGGCTGTCGCGGCAACGGAGTCGTGGCTTCAATCCGATGGCCTCACCGTTTCGGCCCAGTCGCCGTTCGTCATCTCGGCAGTCGGCACCGTCGGTGCGGCATCACGCGCGTTCGGGATGCACTTCGGGCGCTACAGAACAGTCAGCGGTGTGATCGGCGTCGTCGCCTCGGGATCGCCGCTGCTCCCCGCCGACCTTGCTGGGGGGGAGGTCAGTGGTTTGGTTGGACTCGACACCTTGGACCGCCCACAGGACTTCTCTGCGAGGCCTGTGCCCGGAGACGAACGCGCCGCCCCGCTCGCCAAGGTGGCGGCGGCAGAGGTGCCCGCAGCCCTCGCTCCCCGGTCGCCTGGGACCAGGGGTCGGGAGCCCGGGGTAGCGGGGGTCCCCACGCCGTCCGTGAGCCCTCCGGCTGCGTGCTCAGCAGCGAGCACGGCGGCCGAGGGTGGCGGCGCTTATACGCCCGACGAGCTCGCGACGAATTATGAGCTGAACAACTTGGAGGAGAACGGGCAGGACGGAGCGGGGGTAACGGTTGCGCTCCCGGAGATAAACGCCAGTTCCTCCGCTGATATCTCTGCGTACAAGTCGTGCTTCGGGCTATCCAATTCGGTCACGGTTGACAAGGTGGACGGCGGCCCGGCGGATGGGTCCGTCGGCGACGGGGAGGCCGACCTCGACATCGAGATGACGGCCAC
>DATKHZ010000505.1:0-2990 GCA_035509995.1 Acidimicrobiales bacterium
CAGCCGGGGTCCAGATCGGGGTCGTGTCCTTCGGCCCGAGCGCCGTGATCGTGCAACCTCCCAGCTTCGACCACGCCGCCGTGTTGAAGGCCATCGAACACCTTTCCTTGGGAGGTGGCACCTCGTTGGCCTCGGGCATCCTCACTTCACTCGACGCCATCGCGGGCAAAACCTTGATCATCAACAAGGCGTCGCTCGATCAGGACAACTCGGCCAACGTCAACATCGGTTATTACGGAGGGGCGACGATCGTTCTGATCTCCGATGGCGAAGACACCACACAAGCGGGCCCCGTCACGATGGCGCGTTTGGCCTCCTCAGCAGGTGTCCGGCTCCAGACCATTGGCGTCGGCACCGTAGCCGGGACGACGGTGAAGATCGACGGGTTCAGCGTGGCGACCGCGATGGACCCGCAAATCCTGGAGGCCGTGGCCTCGGTTTCCAACGGCTCGTACCATCAAGGCGGTGACCTTTCCGGTCTGAAGGCCATCTCAAAGACGATCGACCTGCATTTCACGGTCGTGACCAAGTACACCGAGGTGACAGCCCTTTTCGCCGCGGCTGCCGCGCTTTTCCTGGTGGCCGGCGCCCTCATCTCGGTGATGTGGTTCGGGCGGGTCGTCTGAGGTGAGCTTCACCTGGCCAGCCGCCCTGCTTCTAGGCCTCGTCGTACCGGCGGTGCTCGGCACTTACCTGGTGGCGGCAAGGCGCCGGCGCCGGCACGCAGTTAGCTATTCGAGCCTCGCTCTCCTGCGTAAAGCCCTCCCTCGACGGTCCCGCTGGCGGCGCCACATCCCCGTCGCCCTGCTGCTCACCGGCCTGGCCGTGCTGGCCGTGGCGGCGGCTCGGCCTCAATTGACTTCCGACGTACCGGTCGGAAAAACGACGATCATCCTCGCCCTGGACGAGTCCGGTTCCATGTGCCTCACCGACGTGCTCCCAAACCGCTTGAGCGTGGCCCAGCAGGCCGCCCGCGAGTTCGTTGACACACAGCCGAAAGGGGCCCAAATGGGCCTCGTTGTCTTCGCTGGCTACGCCGAGCTGGCGGTCCCGCCGACGAACGACCGCAGCGTGCTGGACCAAGCCCTCAATAACCTCAGCACCAGCCCGGGCACCGCCATCGGCGCGGCTATCCTCAAGTCGCTCGACGCCATCGCCGAGGTCGACCCCGAGGTCCAGCCGGTCGGCAACGCCGTATCGAGCGCCGCGCTCGCCCCGTCGACCGCGGCTGCGGCAGCGGCCAGCCCGGGCGTCGCTGCGAATGGTGGGCCCGGCGCTGCGGCGACGCCCCCCAAGAACGGTTACGTGCCCGACATAATCGTGCTGCTGACCGACGGCGCCAACAACCGCGGTATCACTCCCCTCCAGGCTGTCCCGTACGCTGTCGCCCGCCGGGTGCGGATATATACGATCGGCTTTGGTACCACCCATATCGCTCCGTTCAAATGCACACCGCAGCAGCAGGGCGGCTTTGCCTCCAATGGCGGCTTCGGCCCTGGCGGCGGCTTCGGCGGCGGCGGATATGGTGGCGGCCCGTATGGTGGCGGAGGGTTCGGGATCCCCGGCGGAGGCTCACCGCTGGTGGCCGACCTGCCCCCGCTCCGGCAGGTCTCCCAGCTCACCGGCGGCGTCAGCTTCTCCGCTCAGGACGCCCCAGAACTCAGCAAGGTGTTCGCCAATTTGCCTAAGCACGTCGCCGTCCAGAAGGAACATCATGAGGTCACCTCGACCTTCGCCCTCATCGGCGCTCTTCTAGCCCTAGTCGCGATCGGGGCTTCAATCCGGTGGGCCCCCTACCCATAAACACTGTCCCGCCATCGCAGCGCGTTGTCGACGACCTCGCGATGCTCGTCGCCCGGGTGCAGGACTAGCGGCTCTGGCGTGGGCTCCGTGCGGCGCCCCGTGTCGCGGCGATGTTTGAGCGTGGGTATAGAATCAATATGCTTATACTTCTGCTACTCATATTGGTCCTGTTGCTCACTGGGTTCGGGTTCGCTGCTCATTTACTGTGGATCCTGGCCGTGATCTTCTTCGTCTTTTGGTTGGCCGGCGTCGCGCTTGGCCGGGGGGAAAGCGCTGGCCGTCATCGTTTTTACCGGTGGTAGCCTCAAAGCTCTTACGGCGTAGCCTCAAATAGATTAAGCCCGCGTCACCGCTGGTTCTGACGGGGAAACGCCACTTCCTCCAAAAGCAACTGGATAGTCGCAGCAACGGGTATGGCAACAAGGGCTCCGATGAGCCCCAAGAGAGTGCCACCGACCAGTGTGGCGATTATTGTCAGGCCGGGGCTCACCTTCACCGTGTGCTTCATGACGCGCGGGTTCAACAAGTAATCCTCGGCAAAGCGGTAAACGATGTAGAAAATCGCCGTCGCGATGCCGATCGGGGCGCCCTTGCTGAGCGCCACCAATGAGACAACGACGCCGGCGATCGTCGACCCGACCATGGGGATGAGGTCGAACAGTGCCACAAAAATGGCCAGTAGCAAGGCATAGGGGACGCCGAAGACCATGAGCCACATATAAGTGCCGACCCCTGCGATGAGCGAGGCAAGCAAGTTGCCAAGCATAAAGCCGCCGACCCGGTCAAACACCTCATTAGTCAGCAGACCCACTCGCTCGCGCCGGCTGAGCGGTATCAGCAAGAGCCAGAGCCTCTTCACCCCGGGTAAGGCTATGAGGAAATAGACGGTCAGCGCAACGACGCTTACGGTCGCCACCCCGACCGTAAGCACAGCCTTGCCGGCACCGAGGACCCCGCCGGCGATCGACAGTTTCAACTGTGATTTCCCCGTGAAGTAGCTCGTCAAGTGGAGCTTGTGCACCAATTGGCCGTACCAACCTTTTCCCGCTGCGAGGTCGGTCCGATAGCGAGGATAATTGGTGACGAGGTTTTGCACCTCGTGCGACATAGGGGCGACGGCCGCCAGCACGAAGCCGACGATGGCGACGAGGAACACAAAGGTGACGATGGCGACAGCCATTCCCCGC
>DATKHZ010000506.1:0-6554 GCA_035509995.1 Acidimicrobiales bacterium
GCGCCTTGCCGTAGTACGCGTCGTAATAACCTGCCGAAAGCGCATACGTACCAAGCATTATCCGGCGCTTCACCTCCGGCCCGAAGCCCGCGGAACGCGTCGCCATGTACATCTCGGTGATGTCGGCTCCCGGCTCCCTCAGGCCGTAGCGGACCCCGTCGTACCGAGCGAGATTGGACGAAGCCTCAGCAGGAGCGATCATGTAATAGGCGGAGAGCCCATAGCTCACCGCAGGGACGCTTATTTCTTCGACCTTTGCACCTGCCGCTGCGAGGGCGTCGGCGGCCTCCCCCAGGCGGGCAGCCACGTCGGGGGCGATGCCTTCGGCGCCAGCCAGCTCGGCGATCACGCCGACACGGAGGCCGTCGACCCCGCGGCCGAGGTTCGCAGACGCAAGCGGCGGGCTCGCCGGCAGGCTCGTCGAGTCCAGCGGGTCGTGGCCGGAGATCGTGTCCAGGAGCAGCGCCGCATCGGCCACGTTGGCGGCGAACGGGCCGATCTGGTCGAGCGAGCTGGCGAATGCGACCAGCCCGTACCGGGAGACCACACCGTAGGTCGGTTTCGCCCCCACGACCCCGCAGAGGGCGGCCGGCTGGCGGATCGACCCGCCGGTGTCGCTACCGAGAGCCAGAGGGGCAAAACCCGCAGCGACCGCGGCAGCGCTCCCCCCGGACGAGCCACCCGGGACCCGGTCCAGGCAGCGAGGGTTGCGCGTCGGGCCAAAGGCGGAATGTTCTGTTGAGGAGCCCATTGCGAACTCGTCCATATTCGTCTTGCCGATGAAAACCGCCCCGGCCGCGGCAAGCCTGCCGACAACCGTGGCGTCGTACGGCGGCACCCAGCCGGCAAGGATCTTGGACGAGCAGGTCGTGGGCACGCCTCGCGTGCAGAGCAGGTCCTTCAAGGCGACCGGCACACCGGCAAGCGGGCCTGGGTCGGCGCCGGCGGCGACCATGCGGTCTATGTCGGCTGCGCGCGAGCGGGACTGGTCCTCCATGACGAGGTTGAAGGCGTGTACGTCGGCCTCACGCTCTGAGATCCGGCGGAGATGGTCCTCCAGCACAGCCGTCGCCGTCCGCCTGCCCTGGCGGACATCGGCAGCCGTCTCCGCTGCGGAGGCGGGCCCCGCCGGCCCAGCGGCGCTCACGGCGCCTCGCCCAGGATCCGCGGGATGCGGAAGCGGTCATCTTCCACGTCAGGAGCTTGCGAGAGCACCTCGTCCCTGTCCAGGCACGGCCGGGGGACGTCCTCCCGGAAGACATTCGCCAGCGGGAAAGGATGAGCCGTCGGGGGCACTCCCTCGATATCGAGCGACCCAATATCGGCGGCGTGCTCAAGGACCGCTGCGAGCTGGGTCGTGTAGCGGCCCAGTTCGTCCTCCGACAGCGCAAGGCGTGCCAGGCGCGCGACGTGAGCGACGTCGCTCTTGGAAATGGGCTGGGTCACTCGGTCATCGTAATATGACCACGTGCCGAAATACCCCTTCTTAAGCGACGAGTGGGTGACCGAAGCCCGCCGGATCTATTCCGAGGCCGAAACGGGTAGCGGTGGCGGCGTTATCGGCGGGAGGGCCATGGCTCCCGTTCGGGTCAACCTCATCGTGGCGGAGGCCCCATTTTCGGCCGCTGCGCTCGATGCCCATGTCGACACGTCGTCGGGCCGCCTCAATATAGACACCGGCCATCTTGACAACCCGGATGTCACGGTGTCGATGGCCTACAGCACCGCTCGCTCTCTGTTCGTCCAGGGCGACATACAAGCAGTTATGCAAGCGTTCTTAGGCGGCAGGATCAAAGTGGACGGCGACTTGACCAAGCTGTTGGACCCACAAAGCGGCATCTGGCCGAGCCCTCCGCCCGCTGTCGGTATGGGCGGCTCCCCAGAAGCCGGCCAACAGGACCTTGGGTTCCCCAAGAGCGACGCTGAGCAGATAGCCCGACGTCTCCAGGAAATCACGGACTAATGCTCCCCGCAGAACCGCTACCAGGTGAACAGGGCCTCCTCGTGTCGACGCGAGTCGACAAGTGGCTCTGGGCGGTGCGCCTTTATAAGACTCGTTCGGCGGCAACCGACGCATGCCGCGCCGGCCACGTGCGGGTCAACAAGCTAGCGGCGAAACCTGCCACGGCGATCAGGCCGGGCGATACCGTCGAGGCGCGCTCCGCCGAGCGAGATCACGTGGTCGAGGTGACTGCCGTGATCGAAAAACGGGTCGGGGCGCCTTTGGCTTCCTCGTGCTACATAGACCACAGCCCGCCGCCTCCCAGCAAAGAGGAGAAAGGTCTTCTCAACTTTGTGCGCGACCGGGGGACGGGGCGCCCGACCAAGAGGGACCGCCGCCAGCTGGACCAGGCCCGCAAACAGTGAGCGGGCCGGCAAACCGAATGCGGCAGGTGACAGCGCTAGCGGCTGCCTAGGGCATCGATCGCGCGGGCCAGGTCGAGGTCTTTCTGGGTAAGTGCCCCCGCTGAGTGTGTGGAAAGCCGAAGAGTGACCTTGTTCCAGCGGATGTCGATGTCGGGGTGGTGGTTCGCCTTCTCGGCCAAAGCGCCCGCCCCGTTGACGTAGGAAAGCGCCTCGGCGAAGTCCTTGCCAGTCCAGGTCTTCACGATCTCATTACCGTCGCGCCGCCACCCGAGGCCCTCCGCGAGGGCCCGGTCGACTACGGCCAGATCCAATGCCTCCATACCAGGCAAACCTAGGTCGGTCGCCGGGATAGTGAGCGGCACGGTCACTAGCCGGTTACGAGCACGACCGACTTGCCGTAAAGGACCGACGTTCCCACCGCTGGCTGCGTCCCGGTCACCGGGTTTAGCGGGCTGCCCTGGGTTTCGTAGACGTCCAGGCCGATCCGCTCGAGCAACTTGGCCGCCTGCTGGGCCGACAAGCCGACGACGCTGGCCGGGATAGTGACCAGGTGCGGGCCAAGCGACACCGTGACGGTGACCGTGGTGCCGACGACCTCGCGAGCTCCTGCGAGTGGTTGGGTCCCGATGACGTGGCCCGCGGGCACGGTGTTGCTGTAGGTGGTCACCTCGCTGGAGTGGAAGCGGAGCCTCGTCAGGTCGGCAACCATCTGGTCGAAGGTCGTGGAGGCTGCGAATGCCGGCACCAACGCCATGGGCTTCCCGGTGCTGACTACCAACTTGACAGCGGTGCCCGGGGGCACGCGCTTGCCGTGCGGCGTCCAAGAGATCACTACCCCGGCCGGCACGCTCATACTTGTCCGGTCGTGCACAGCGCCGCGGTGCAGGCCGCTCGCGCGCAGCGCTCTCGTCGCCTGCGCAACGTCCAGAGTGGCGAGGTCCGGAACGCGGACGGGTTCGGGGCCGAGGGAGACCGTGACCGCCACGATGGTGTTGGCAAGCAACTTCGCGTTGGGCGGGGGGTCCTGGGAGATGACGGAGCCCTTGGCCGCTTTGTCCCACTGGCTGGCGGCGACGCTGAGACCGAGGTGCTCGGCAACCAGAACTGTTCTGGCTCCCGCCACGGTGTCGCCCACCAACCACGGCACGGGGTACTTCGGCGCGGGCTGCGAGGCGTTGAGTTCGGCCGCCACGGCTCCCGCTGCGACGAGTAGCACCATCGGCACCACGAAACGCAACCAGCGCCGCCGGCGGCGGGGCCGGCCGGGCGCTTCGGTAGCGGCAAGCTCCGTGGGGCCAGGTCCGGCTGGGCCAGGTCCGGTTGGGCCAGGTCCGGCCGGGGCAGGTCCGGTTGGGCCAGGTCCCGGCAGGCGTAGTTCTGCGCGAGGTAGTACGAGAGCTTCGGCGGGCCGGGGCGGCGCCACCACGACCACCGGGTCGTCGGGGAGGATGCTCAGATCTGGCGCCGCTGCCCGCCGGCCCTCGACGGCAAGCTCGGTATGCTCACCTGCGTTTTCCAGGTCTCCCGAAGTGTTCACCCCGGTCAAGGGCAGTCGCTCTGGGGCGCGTAGCTGCCGGGCCACCGCCGAGATCTGCTGTGCCAGCGCCTCGGCGCTCAGGCGAGCCTCGGGATCGGCCAAACCTGCCTGCTCCAGGACCGGGGCAAGCAGGCCGAGCTCTGCCGGTACCGGTACAGACCGGCCGGCTCGTGCAATCAGGCCGCCGAGGGTGGTGTCGAGGGCAAAGGGCACCGAGCCTGTAGCGGCCTCCACGAGCACGAGGGTGAGGGCGTACACGTCAGCGCGGCCATCCAAGGGGAGGCCCCTCAGCTGTTCGGGTGCTGCATACCGGGCAGTGCCGACCATCGCCCCGACCGGCTCGGTCCAACTCGCCTCCGCGAGGGCCCGGGCGATGCCAAAATCGGCGACGCTGGCGTGGCCCTCCTCGTCGAAGAGCAAGTTGGCAGGCTTGATATCGCGGTGGACCAAGCCACGGGAATGCGCGTACGCGAGTGCTGAGGCCACGTCGAGCCCAACGGCCGCCACCTGGGAAATGCTCAGCCTGTAGCCGCTGTCGAGCAGGGACCTCAGGCTCCCGCCTTCCAGGAGTTCCATCGCCAGGTAAGCCTGCTGGCCGTCCTCGCCCCAGTCGTATACCCGGACGATCCCTGGGTGCCGCAGGACCGCAATGGTCTGAGCTTCTGCCTGAAAGCGCCGCAAGAAGGACTTATCTTCGCTCAGCGCAGGATGAAGGACTTTGACCGCCACTGCGCGCCGCAGCCGGACGTCTTCTGCCACGTAGACGTGGGCCGAGGCGCCGCTCCCAATTGGGCGGAGCAGCCTGTAGCGGTCGCCCACGACCGTGCCTACGAGCTCAGAACTCCTCAGGGGCACCTAATCAGGCTAACTAGCAGGGAGAGAACAACGGTGGACCGTCACCCGAGCAGCCCGCCCGGAGCGCTCAGGGCAACTCGCCGGTCTCGAGGAGCCGGTCAAAGCCGCCCTCGTCGAGGAGGGGGATTCCGAGCTCTGTTGCCTTGGACAGCTTTGCCCCGCCGGGGTCGACGCCAAGGACCATGGCCGTCGTCTTTTGGGAAACGCTGCCGGGCGCCTTGCCGCCTCGTGCCTTTATCGCCGCCTCGGCTTCTTCCCTGGACCAACCCTGCAAGGTACCCGTCACGACGATCGACTTGCCGATGAGGGTCTGGGCAAGTGATGGCGCGCTCGGCCCTTCAAAATTGAGGCCCGCTACCCTAAGTCGCTCTATTACCTCGCGGTTGCGCGGCAACGAGAAAAAGCGCGTGATGCTCGCCGCGATGATGCGGCCAATGCCCTCGATGCCGGCAATCTCGTCCTCGGGCGCTGTCATTATCCTGTCGAGATGGCCCATCGCCCGGGCCAATAGCTGGCTCGTGTTGGCGCCAAGGTGCCGGACCGATAACCCTACGAGCAGGTTGGCCAGAGGCCGGGACTTAGAGTCGTTGATGGCTGCGCCGAGGTTCGCTACCGAGAGCGTCCCGAAGCCCTCGAAGCTCTGAACGCGCTCGAAGTCGAGCGAGTAAATATCGGCTACGTCAGCAAGCAATCCCTCCTTGCAAAACAGGGACACGGTGCGCTCGCCGAGGCCTTCTATGTCCATCGCCCCCCTTGAAGCGAAATGGGATATCCGCTGCACTTGTTGGCCGGGGCATTCGACATTTATGCAATACGTGTCAGCCTCCCCTTCCAGGCGTTGCAGCGGGGAACCGCATATCGGGCAAGTGGTAGGGAACGACCACGCCGGCAGGTCCTTCGGCCGCAGCGGCAGGACGGGCCCGCGCACCTCCGGGATCACGTCACCGGCGCGACGCACCACTACGGTGTCGCCTGGTCGCACGTCCTTGGCCCGGACCTGGTCCTGGTTGTGAAGGGTCGCGAGGCTGACCCGCGCACCGCCCACTATGACAGGCTCCAAAACAGCGAACGGCGTCGCTTTCCCAGTGCGGCCGATCGAGACCATTATCCCTTTCAAAACGGTCGTCTTTTCCTCCGGAGGGAACTTATATGCGATCGCCCAGCGTGGCGCTTTTGACGTCGCCCCCAGCTCGCGCCGCTGTGCCAGGCTGTCCACCTTCACCACCACACCGTCGATCTCGTAATCGATGCTGTGCCGCCCTTCGAGCCACTTCTTGCAGTAGTTGTCAACCTCTTCCAGGCTCCGCAGCGTCTCGATGCGAGGGCTCACCGGGAAACCCCGCTCCCTCAGCCAGTCAAGGGTCTCGTGGTGGTAGCGGAACACCGGTCCGGTGACCTCGCCCAGTTGGTAGGCGGAGAACGACAGCTCCCTTGTTGCCGTCACCTCGGGGTCCTTCTGGCGCAGCGAACCAGCAGCAGCGTTGCGTGGGTTGATGAAGGTGCGCCCGCCGGCGTCGGCTTGGCGCCGGTTCAGGGCCTCAAATGCCTGGACAGTCATGTAAATCTCGCCGCGCACCTCGAGGACCTCTGGCGCACCCAGGCCCAGCGACTTTGGGACCGCCGATATGGTCACCACGTTTGCCGTCACATCCTCGCCGACCTCGCCGTCGCCTCTCGTCGCTGCCCTGGTGAGCTTGCCTGCTTCGTACAGCAGCGACATGGCCAGGCCATCTATCTTGAGCTCGCAATTAAAAACGACCTCGCCGGAAATGTAACGCTCCATCCGCTTGCCCCA
>DATKHZ010000507.1:0-2987 GCA_035509995.1 Acidimicrobiales bacterium
GGGTGCGCGTCAAGGCGGGCCCCTACCAGCTCAAGGCCGAACACGACGACTGCGCCCGGGCCGCCGCCCACCTCGGGTTACCCCTAACCGAGGTGGCCAGGCAGGCGGAGCAAGCGGCGAGAGCACTGCTCACCCCGGTCGCATAACGTCGGGAACTCATGAGCGCCGACCTGGAACTGGCCCTGCGCGCGATCGACGTGGCCGACCGCATCACCCTTGCAGCCTTTCGGCGTCCGTCGCTGGCGGTCGAGACCAAAGCCGACTCGAGCCCCGTCACTGAGGCCGACAAGGCGGCGGAGGTCGCGATCCGTGAGCTGATCGCTCGCGAAAGGCCCGCGGATGCCGTCCTCGGTGAAGAAATGGGCAGCACCGGGAGCGGTGCTCGGCGCTGGTTCATCGACCCGATCGACGGCACGGTCAATTTCGTCCGTGGGATCCCGGTTTGGGCGACCCTGCTCGGCTTGGAGGTGGACGGTTCAATGCGCCTCGGAGCCGTCTCGGCCCCTGCGCTTGGGCGTCGCTGGTGGGCGCAGCGAGGCGAGGGCGCCTTCGTGGCCGCTCCGCAGGGCCGAGCTGAACGCATGCACGTCTCCAGCGTGGCGGCTTTATCGGGTGCGGGGATCTCGTCGGCCAGCATGGCTGATTTCCCAGAACCCGAGCGCCTCCTTGAACTGGCTCAGAAAGTAAAGCGGGACCGTGGCTTTGGCGATTTCTGGTCGCACATGCTCGTAGCCGAGGGTGCATGCGAGGTCGGGCTCGACCCGGTCGTGTCGGTTTGGGACATCGCGCCTCTCCAGGTGATCGTCGAAGAAGCCGGGGGAAAGTTCACGGATTTCGCGGGCGCGAGGCGTCTCGACGGGGGCAGCGCCCTCTCGAGCAACGGCCTGGTCCATGACGACGTGATCGCTGCGTTGTCTGGCAGCCGGTCCACCGGTCCGTGAACGCTCCCGAAGCCCAGCCAGACGAGCGCTTTATGCGCCTGGCGCTTGGCCTGGCGGCGAAAGCCGGCGATGCCGGTGAGGTCCCCGTAGGCGCGGTAGTCGTGAGCGGGGGCGAAGTAATAGCCCGGGGTGCCAACGGTCGTGAGGCGACCCGAGACCCGACTGCGCACGCCGAAGTGCTCGCGCTGCGTGACGCAGCAAAAGTCACCGGGTCATGGCGTCTTTCGGGGACCACTCTGTACGTTACCCTCGAACCCTGCCCGATGTGCGCCGGAGCTTTGCTCGCGGCCAGGGTGAGCCGGCTGGTCTTCGCCGCGCCCGACCCCAAGGCCGGGGCCTGCGGCTCGCTTTACAACCTCTGCAGCGATCCCCGGCTGAACCACGAGTTGGATGTTACGCGCGGGGTGCTCCGGGAGGACGCGTCCCGGCTTTTATCGGTGTGGTTCGCCGCCAAACGGCTTTAGCGCGCCGGGGCGCCAAGTCGAGGAGGAAACCGCTAGATGTGGACCGGCGACCAGGTAGCCCCCCCGTCAGAGGTCTCGAGCAGCCGGTCGTCATTTGGGCCGTCGACCGGGCTCCCCTCGACGGCATTGCCAAAAGAGGGCGTCGCAAAAGCCAAATTGTACAACCCCGCCCCCCCGTCGGCGAAGCTATGGGTTGTCCAGGTGGCGCCGCCGTTGGTCGAGCGGTACACAAAAGTGGCCCCGGATACGGCCGTTACCAGGATGTCGCTGCTACTCGGAGCGGCAAGGCCCAGAGCGAGGCCGCCCAGAGGCAGCTTGCTTACGACGTGCCCGCTAATGCCCCCGTTGGTCGACGCCCAAAGCGATTTTCCTTCCTGGCCGGCGCCCGGGTTCCCGGCGCACAATTCGAATAGGAGGTCACCTCCCGGCGAGGCCATGCCCGCGAGGTCGGTCGCCTGGGAAGGCTGGTAGCAGGGGTTTGGGAGCCGTTGCCACGTGCTGCCGGAGTTGGAGCTCCTCCAGATCATGACGGCCCCGGTCTTCTTTGGCGGAAAGGACACCCATGCGTTGACGCCGTTCGCTCTGAGCACGGCTGATGTGCCGTAACCCGAGACGCCAGGAACTGCATGCCAGACCCCTGAGCCGACCGCGGCTCGCTCCAACCTGAGGGTTGGTGTTGGGCAGTTGCGGGCGCTGGGGGAGCAGCTCCCCACCACGGCGTAGACCTCGTGGGCAGAAGTGGCAAGCAAATAAACCGGCCCACCGAGCTTTACACTGGTCCAGCTCTCCGCTCCGTTGTAGGTCGCCAACAACGTCGGGCCGTACACCCACCCATCGCTGTCGTTTGCAAACAGGACTTGGCTGACCGAGCCCGACGACGGCGACGAGGCCGAAGCAAACGGCGCAGGCGGTGCGGTGGTCGCGGCCCAGGCCTTGCTACCGTTCGCCGTCGTCACGAGCGCGGTGCACGGCTCGCTGGTGCAGGGCGAAGTACCGAGGACGAAACCCTGTGAAGCTGAGACAAAGCTCACAGATCCGGGCTCGAAATGTGCCGGCACCGGGGCGGTTGTCGCCCCGGCTCCCGCAGCAAAAGAAACAGCGCCACTTAGAAAGAGCACTGTCCAGGCAATCTTCATGGTCCGCATGGTTGAGCCGACAGCCTAGGCCCGCTGGGTTACGCCGGTACTCCGCTATCGAGCAGGGCGAGGACAAAGCGGCGCCAAACGGCGATTTTTTCCAGCACCTCGTCGTCGCGCGCAACAGGCTCCAGCAACAGACCGTGCCGGGCGTCCCACCGCCTGGAGACAGTTCCCAGGGGCTCACCGGTGAGGGCGGCACAGGCTTGAATGGCGGCACCATAGGCGACAAGCTCGCCCATTTCGACCACGAGCACCGGGCGGCCTGAAAGCCGCCGAACGCTTTGTTGCCACGCTGCACCACGAGCGCCGCCGCCCAAGAGGAGCAGTGGGGCATCGGACCTTTGCGGAGCCCACTGGTCCAAGAAGGCGATCGCCTCCAGCAGCGTGGCCACTAGGCCCTCATAGGCGGCTTGCAAAATGGACCGCTTGTCGGTGTCGTAGCG
>DATKHZ010000508.1:0-3452 GCA_035509995.1 Acidimicrobiales bacterium
CGGTGCAGCTCATCGGAGCGGTAGGTGCCGACGATCCACATGCCGAGGCCATCGATTTCGCGGATCAGATAGGCGAGCAACCGCAAGCTATCGGCATCGGCCCAATGCAGGTCTTCGAGCAGGAGCAGTCCCCCCTCGGTCCCGCTCAGCCGGTGGAGCAGCCGCCAAACCGCGGCAAAGAGGTCTTCCTGGTTCGGCGTTCTGATCTCGGCCCCGATCGCCCCGGCGACTTCGGGGAGGAGGTTGCCGGCAAGCATGGCCGACCCGGAGAACAGAGATCGCATCTCGTCGTCTGGCAGCGACCTGCAATGTCGGCGGATGGCCGTCACGAACGGCGCGTACGGAACGGTCGGATCCGCACTGCAGCTTCCCAGGAAGTGCGAGAGGCCCATGTTGTCTGCGAGGAGCGCGGCCTCACGGCCCATGCGCGACTTTCCGACGCCCGCCTCGCCGGCAATGAAAGTAACCGCTCTGCGCTCAGCAGCGTTCCGAAGCTGCTCCCTCTCGGCATCTCGTCCGACGTGAAGGGGGCAAATGGCCGATCCCATGCTCACGGGACAAGTTTGACTGATCCCAGTGAGGCTCGCCTTGCGGAGTTACCGGATGGGGCTCGCCTTGCGGAGTTATCGGAAGGGACCGAGCGAAGGGGGCCTGCCTTTGTGGCGACAGGGCGGGACGTGGTGGCGCGCCGCCTTCAGACGCAGGGCCTTATGAGAGGGTGGCCGAGGCCAGCACCTTGCCGTCCGAGCCGACGATCCGTGCCTGGCTCAGGCGGCCCGCAGGTTGGTTCAGGCTGGCCGCCCATGCACCCTTGCCTTCCGAGAGCCAGAAGTTCCCAAGGTCCACAGTGGGGCCCTGCTCGACCACCACTTCGCAGTGGATCGCGCCCTGCCAGGCGGGATCGTCCATGTACATGAACAGCCAGGTGGGGTTGCCGGCGTAGACGAGGACCCGCCCGACCATGTGGGTGCCCGAGTAGAGCGCGGCAGTCTCGATGGGAGGCTTCGGCCCGGGCGGGGCGTACCGGTCGCCGGTAGCGCCGGTAGCGCCGGTAGCGCCGGTGCCGTGACCGACGACAGCGCCGATCCCGAAGGTGACGACCAAAGCACACGCCGCCATGGCCATGGCGAGCTTCGGCCTCAGCACTAGCCACGACCGCCACCCCGGCGGGCGCAGGTTGAGCCCTAGACGCTCGAAAACGTCCGCCTCGAAGCCGATCGGGGGCTCGGACACAGGAGCGAGATGGAGCAGCTGATCGGCGGCCTTCGAAAGCTCGTCGACTTCAGCCGAGCAGCGCGCACAGCTTTCCATGTGCGCCAGTGCCGCAACCCTTTGCTTGCCGGTCAGCGACCCGAGGGCAAGCTCCACGAGGTCGTCGTCAACGGCGGCGCACTCCGGGCGCAGCGTGTCGTCCATGTCAGCGGTCACGGAGCGCACCTCCGCCAGCCAGGTCGTGGGTCGCGTTGAGGGCGCGAAGCTTGAGCAGCCCACGGCGGATCCGTGTCTTGGCGGTACCGAGCGGGATCGACTCGACCTCGCTGATCTCTGCGGCTGTGTAGCCGTAAACCGCCGCAAGGACCAGAGCGCGGCTCTGCTCGTCCGGCAACGAACCCAGGACGGTCGCGAGCCTGGCCCGTATATCAGAGGACTCGGCGTTTTCGTCGGGAAGAGGGCCGCGACTGGCGAGGTTCACCCACATGAGGTCGGCGGGGTCGGTGAGCACCGGGCGGCGCACGCGCAAGGAGTCAATTGCCAGGTTCCTCGTGATCGTGAGGATCCACGTCCCTACCGAGGCCCGCCGGCTGTCGAAGACGAGGGCGTGGCGCCACGCCCTCAGGAAGGCCTCCTGTGCGATGTCCTCGGCCAACACGGGGTCGCCCACCATGCTGAGGGCCAGACCGTAAACCCGCCGCTGGTAACGCCGTACGAAGGCTACGCCCGCCCGTTCATCGCCGACGCCCATACCGGCAAGGAGCGCGTCATCGCTCACACCCACGTCCGTCATAGCTCTCCGAAGCACACAATGAGGTTACGTCCGAACCCCCAGAAGAGATTGCGGCGGCTTTCTCGGTCCTCAAGCGCGGTCGTGAGTTCGGGCTAGGAGGGCCGGGTCCGCTCGGGTCCGCTCGGGTCCGCTCGGGTCCGCTCGGGTCGGGTCGGGTCGGGTCGGCCCGGGCCGCTGGCTCGCCGGCCCGCGCCGCGGCTTCTGCCGTGACCGGCCCTCGTAGCTGCAGTCTCATGCGCGTGGCAGGACGCCGCGTTGGAGCCTGGCGCGGTCCTCGAGCAGTTGGTGGCGCAGACCGATCAGGCGCCGAACGAATGTGGGACTGTCACCCCGACCAGGTGGCCCGGGTCAGCCTCAATAGCCGGATCCTGCGGTCGTGGTCGTGGTCGACGCTGCCTTGGCCGGGATGATGAGGCTCGATGCCCGGAGGAGCCCCCAGGTACCGCCGAAGGCGGACACACCCTCACCGTGCGTCTGGCCCGCTCCGGTGTCCTTGACAAACGTATAAAGGGGATAGCCGTCGAAGGTGACCTGCTTGCCCATGGCACCGCGGGCCACAAAGCCGATCTCGCCTGTCACCCCTGCGCCGAGCGAGACCTTCGTAGCGCTCGTGCTCACTACTACGGGCGGCCAGAACTGCAGGCACTGCCCCGTGCAAGCCAGTTTGCCCCCGAACTCGTCAGAGAGCCCGTAGACGGTTCGCCCGTGGGAGTTGGTGAGGACCTCGCCAAATCCTGCCAAGTTGGCTGCCAGCAACACCGCCGGGCCCTGTTTGGAAACTGGCGCGGCGGAACTCGCCGGGGCGACTGCCACCAAGGAGCCGAAAGCCAACGCGGCAGTCCAGGTCGCCGCCGCAACACGGCCGCGAAGAGCACCGTGGGACCGGCCCCTGCCCTCTTGGTCCTTGCCCAGACCCAAAATTGCCTCTCCGGATATACGAACCTGACTAGTCATGGGTTACTCCTCCCCTGTAGGGCTGCTTAGCCGAAATTTCGTGGTTACGACCCGGCCTGGCGTCCCGGCCGCGGTTCCTGCCCTGGGGTAGGCCCTTGGCCGAAAGCACCGCTCCGGTAATACGTCGGGGCGACCGGAATGGATCCCGTCAGAAGGCAATCCGCATTTCGGACAACTTCGGCCTGCTCGGCTGGCAGGAGCCGGTGAGCGCTCCTTATGCCGGCCTTGCGCTATCGGTCGAACTGGCGGCCGCGGTCCTGCTGCTCGCCTCGACGGCGCTCATGGTCATGGCCGTGGGTAAGGGCATCTGGCCCGGCGGTCTCGGCAAGGCCAAGCTGGCGGCGTAGTTCAGCCTCTTTGGCGGCCATCGCGCTGCGGCCGCCCTGGACGGCAACGCGCAGGTCGACGATCCTGCCGGCGGCCTTGTCGCGCGCCCTATCCGCGATTTCGGACCCCGCCCGGAAGGGCAGCTGGCTCACTGGCAAGTACCGGG
>DATKHZ010000509.1:0-3056 GCA_035509995.1 Acidimicrobiales bacterium
AGGACCATGACGCCTGACCCGAGCGCCAACAGTTGCTGGTTGACCAACTTGCCGCCGATATCTCCGACAACAGGGCTCAGTGCGATCAGGGCGCCAACCAGGCCGAGCAGACCGCTCGCCGCCAACCCACGCTCCAGAGTGAAGGTCCGCTCGACGAAGCGGCTCGCGGAAGACTCTCCTTCGAAGCCGGCACGATGGGCGTACGTCTTGGCGAACAGGCCCATGAAAAGCAACTGCATGCCCAGCAGCATGATGCACAATGCGAGGGTACTCAATCGCAGGCCGGTTTCCGAACGCGCTAGGCCGAGCAGAAGACCTTCGCTTGCAACCCCGGCCCCAAAAAGCGCTAAGCCAGGCCACACGAACACGTGTAGCGGCGACAGCAGCAACAAGAAGCGCAAGTGCCGCCAGCCATCCCGGAAAGTGTTGAGCTTGGAGTGACCGGTCCGTGGGTGGTAGACGATGGGAACTTCTGCGACCTTGAGCCCTGTGCGAGCCGCCTTGACCACGATCTCAGAGGCGAGCTCCATCCCATGGCAGCGCAGGCTCATCTGTTCGAGAGCCTCACGCCGAAAAGCACGCAGCCCGCTATGTGCATCGCTCGACTTCAAGCCAAAAAGCATGTTGAGCATGCCCGTGAGGACCGGGTTGCCGATGTAGCGATGGCTCCAGGTCATCGCGCCGGGCTGTATCTCACCGCTAAAGCGGGATCCAAGAACGTAATCGGCACCATCCGCCTGGATTGGAGCGATCAGGTCGGGGATCTTGGTGAAGTCGTAACTATCGTCCGAGTCGCCCATCACGACGATCCGGCCGCGGGCTTCGGCGAAACCCTTCCGGTATGCATTGCCATAGCCGCGCTGCGGCTGCTCGAGTACTCGAGCTCCCGCCCGGCGAGCGATATCGGCCGAGCCGTCCAAGGAGCCGTTGTCGACAACGACCACTTCACCGACCAGGCCCGCAAGGCGGATCCCTTCAAAGGCCTTTGCGACGCAGGTCCCAACGCTTTCGGCCTCGTTTAGACAAGGCATGACTACCGAAACGTCTAGGTCGCCCATCTTCGAGGGCTCCCAGCGCCGAGCATTCGCCTCCGAAATATCCAGCGCCGTCATGGCTGTTCGCCGTCCAAAACAGGGCACCGTGGGCATGTCCGTTGGGTCGCCACGACGGCAAGTATTGCCTACGGACTTTGCGCTCCAATGGAGGGCCGGTGAACGGACACTGAATTCTTGGGTTACAGAGCATTCACCAAAGAAGGGAGCACGCTGACGATGGTTGTGAGCAGGACAACGGCACCGACGGCCGTAAGGACCACCGCGAGCAGCCGGCGACGGGCCGCCCTCGGCCCGTTCTCAGCCCTCGGCCGGTTGCCATCCTTCTTTACGGGAACGGGCTTTACGGGAGCGGGCTTTACGGGAACGGGCGATTTGCCTGACGGAGGGATCTTGAGGACCGGCACTCTGTCGGGTGCCTCGGTCGCCGCGGCCGTGGCGTGACGCTCCGCCAGCGCTTGCGGCCCCTCCGGCACCGGGTGGCCCGCCATAGCGGCCGGCCCGGCTTCGGGGCCAACTTCTCCACCGTTGCGCGCTATTTCACGGTAGATGAGAGCCAGCTCCAGGGCCGGCGGTCCGGGCCTACGGAGCGAGCTGGGGAGCTGATGGGCCACCACCTCGCCGTCAAGCCGTAGCCTCACAACCTCGCCTTCGCCTACCTGGGGTTGGCTTTCCTCTGGGTCAAGGGCCCAGGCTGGCGGTGGCTCCAGCGGCGCGATCGAGCTACGCAGCGGTCTGAGAGGGCCGACGGGCCGCGGCTCCAGGTATTGGCCCTCGTCGCCCTTCCGAGCCTCGTCCCGAACGGTCTCGTGGTCCCCCCATCCCTCCACTGTGACGGGCTCCTCATCTCTCGGCCCATCCATCTCGAGGGTCTCGTCGTCCTCGCTCCTGGAAGCAAGCAGCCGCACGATGGCATCCCGGCTCTCGGCGAGGCGTGCGAGCAACAGCTCGAGGTCGCGGCCAAGGTCCTCATGGCGACGAGCTGCCAGGTCATCCTCGGCAGGGGAGTTGTCGCTCACGTTGCTCATCCAGCGCCCCCGGTCAGGCACTCGCACTTGTCGCTGCCTTCTGCTTCTTGATTATCTCGCGGGCAAACGCCGCCAGGAAATCACGGTTGACGGCTAGCCGCTGGTCGAGGCTCATTGACGGCTTGGTCGTAACACCGTTCAGTGGGTCCCGCACCGACGACGCACCACCGTCCTGGAGGTACAGCACGACCCGCTCGTAGCGGCTGGCGATCAGTTGTCCCGCGGTCCCGTTGACAGGCCAGATCCAATAGACCAGGGACCAGTCGCCGTACTGCGGGGAGTTGTAGGACAGGGCCTGGCCAACGATCCCACCACCCAGGTTTTCGTCAACGGTGCCACGCTCAGCCCAGCCGTGGAAGGTGTAGCAGTCTTGCACTGTAAACGCACCGAAGCCCGCTAGCCCAGGCGCGTTGATCACGTCCGCAAAAACCGGGACCGACGACCGCAGGGGTGCAGTGTTGCTAGTTTGCCGGTAGAGGTAGCGGTACCACAGCGAGTTCGGCCCGAACTCGGGCTGGCCGTTGAAGAACTGCTGGTCATAGGTGGAAGTCCAGCCCGGTACGTGAGCCGGGCTGACTAGGAACGAGGCTAGCCTCGGCTGCCCGACGGCGTTCTCGATCAAGTTGTACGACTTGAGGCTGTTATCGGCGATGCCGACTACAGCAGACGCGATCACCACCAGGATCGTGGCCGCGGCAATGGCAGGGACGGCGGTTGCCCTGGTGGAACCGGCAGGATTGGCGCCCCCGCCACTCGGTCGACGCGGCCCAATTGAGAAACCCCTTATCCGAAGCCCGAACCAGCGGTGGGCAAGTGCCCAGACCGTGACCCCGGCACTGAATGTGACGAGCCCGACGAACGGGTGGAACACGTCGAGGGCGACCGTCTCGCCCCACTGCTTGCCCACCCAGAAAATGAACATCATCCGCCCGAGGTTGATCGCCCAGAGCAGCGGGAGCCCGGTCAGTAGCCAGAG
>DATKHZ010000510.1:0-3092 GCA_035509995.1 Acidimicrobiales bacterium
CTCGTCGCAATAGCCGTCGCCTCGCAGTTGCCCGTTTTCGGGCCGGTTTTCAGAGGCAGTTCGGCCCCCCTCGGCGTGGTAATTGCCGCGACAGTCATTTTCGGGGTCGGGCTGGTAGACGACGTGCGCGAGATGTCGCCACCAGCCAAGCTCGCCGGGCAGGTCCTTGCGGGGACGGTGCTTTATTTCTTCGGTGTCAACATGCTGTACTTCCACGTCCCGCTGGCCCAAACAACTCTGGAACTGAGCCCCTCGTGGGCCGCGCTCGGGACGGTTCTGTGGGTAGCTGTCATGGCGAACTCGGTCAATTTCATCGACGGCCTGGACGGCCTGGCCGCGGGCATAGTCGCGATCGGGGCAGGCGCGTTCTTCGTGTACTCGCACCAGCTCGGCGTGGTAGGCAACATCCAGGCCAGCAACGCCGGCCCTCTTATTGCTGTAATTGCGATCGGGCTCTGCGTCGGCTTCCTCCCGCACAATTTCCACCCCGCGAAGATATTTATGGGCGATGCCGGTTCGATGCTGCTCGGCGTGCTCGTCGCTGCCTCGACCCTCGCGGTCGTGGGCCAGGACAGCTACCAGTTCAGCGGCCGGACCTACTTTTTCTTCGCGCCTATCATCATCCCGTTCTTCATCCTGGGGATCCCGCTATTGGACACGGTGTTCGCCATCGTGCGCCGTGCCGGCCAGCGGACCAGCCCTGCCGTCGCCGACCTCAGCCACCTCCATCACCGCCTGATGCGCCTTGGCCATGGTCACCGTGCGGCCGTCCTCATCCTCTGGGCCTGGACCGCCCTGCTGTCGGGCCTCGTGCTCTGGCCAGGGGTGACGGACTCCCACAACGAGATACCCCCCATCGCGGTCGGCGCCCTGGCCATCCTGCTGTACACGCTGTTCGCACCGCGAGGCCGCTCAGCGCTCAGCAATGGCGACAACGACAGCCACGTTGGGAACGGGGCGAACGGGCATGTCAGCCAGCCGCCACGCGTCGGCCCTAGCAGCCGGGTCACCGCTCCCACCCCGAAGGTCGGGACAAGCCGCCGGACCGTCACCGGCATGCCGCCCAGCCCTGTCGCAGCGCGAGGGGTTGTGACAGCAGGTGGCCTTGGGAGCGGGGACGGAAGGTCGGGGGCCCAGAACCCGCGCAGCAGCAACGGCGTGAGATTGGTTTTGCCCGACCACCCGACACCTCCAGCGGGGCAGCCCAGTGCGGGAGCGCCCACGCTGGGCACGCCGAAAACTGTCGCCCCCGGCCCTCCGGTCCCCGAGGGCCTCTAACGGTTGAGCGAGAGCCGTCCGGTGGGGCTGGGCTGAGCGGAGTTGCAGTGTTACGGGAGTGTTTCCTAGCCTGGCAGTGGTGTTCCCAAACAGCGTCGCGTTCACAAACGGTATGGTGCTGTTGAGGTGGCAAGACGCTGCTATACCCCGGCGGCCCGCCGATGAGCGGCACCGGAGCAGACAAGGAAAGTGCGCAGCCCGCCGACGCGCGCTACCCGGGGCCTATGGCATATGCCGGCCTCGGGATGCTCAATGCCGTTTGTCTATTTGGTGGGTGCATTCTGGGATGGCTGGCGGACCGGGCTCTCGGGACTCTGCCACTGTTCTTGTTCGTAGGCCTGGTCGGCGGTGCCGCCCTCGGTGTCTTGGGCACCAGGGCCGAGCTGCGCCGGTACAACCGCTAGGGCTGTTCCACTGATGCTTGCTGACTTCCCGGTCCTGTACGTCGACGTAATAGTAAGGCGGACGATTGTGTCGTGCGCCGCCTTGGCTGTGCTCGCTCTCGTCGTCGGTTTCGCCGTCGGCCAACCGTTGGCAGGAATTGGGGCGGTGCTCGGATTGGCGGCGGCCACCGCGAACCACAGGGTCTTTCAGCTCTCGACGGTCCGCTACAGCAAAACCGACGGCCACATGGACCGCAGGCCTTACGTGGGCACCGTCGCCGCGCGCCTCGGCGGGATTACGGTCATTGCCTTTGCGTTGCTCTTTTTCGTGCGGCCGATGGGTTTTGGGATGATCGGTGGTCTTGTTGCCTTCCAGCTGCTGTTGATGGCCAATGCGCTGGGGGCACTTTGGCGGTACCAACGGCTGCAGTTGGCAGGTCTGGGCCCCTCCGCCACCGCGCCGGCTGATGCCGGAGAGGGCCAGGCACCGCTCGCCCAAGCCGAGTTGCCTGGCAGCCCGGGCCCTGGCGAGGTTGAAGCCGATGGTTAGCAGCAGCTTGCTTGCCGTAGCTCCCATACCGGTTGGCGACCATGTGGTCGTCCACGTTTTCGGTGTTAGCCTCGACGCGGACACCATCTGGAGCAGCTTGATCGCTTGCGCAGCCGTCTTCGCGCTTGGTTTATACCTACGCCGCAACCTCACCTCGGGAGTGCCCAACAAGGTCCAGCTTTTCTGGGAGGTATTGGTCGGGTGGGTTTCGGACCAGGTGGAGGCAGGGTTGGGCCCCCGTTACCGCCACGTCGTGCCTTTAGCCGTCACCATCTTCATGCTGGTCCTGGCCGCCAACTGGGTAGAGATTTTCCCCGGCTTTTGGCACAACACCGACTACCTGCCTTCCCCGTCCGCTGACGTAAACCTCACCTACGCCCTTGGAGCGACGGTGTTCGTCCTGACAAACGGCGCCGCGATCAGGGCGAAGGGTTTCGGTGGCTACATCAAGTCGTTCTTCACGCCGCCGCGGTGGTTGGCACCGATCCGCGCCCTAGAGGAGCTCATGAAGCCGGTCACCTTGGCGTTGCGGCTCTTTGGTAACTTGTTCTCGGGCGGGATAATGATCGCCCTCCTGTTGGCGATCCCGATCTACTTTTTCCCGGCGACCATCTTTTTCAGCGTGATCTGGAAGATGTTCGACCTGGCTATCGGTGTCATCCAGGCCTTCATTTTCGCGTTGCTTACGATCCTTTATTACCAGTTCGCAGTTGCCAAAGAGGGCCATTGAGCCCCAAACCCAGAAAATCAGAGGAGAACTAGATGGCTGCAAGCATGGAAAAGGCAGTCGAGCTTGCCGGTGCCTTCGTCGGTGGCGGCCTCGCGCTGGGCGGCGGTGCTATCGGCGCCGCTGTCGGTGACGGCCTGGCCGGTAGCCAGAC
>DATKHZ010000511.1:0-3048 GCA_035509995.1 Acidimicrobiales bacterium
CGGGCGCGGTCGCGCTCAATGGTGTTCGACCATTGCGGGATCTTCCACTCGAGCGTCACCGCCGGCTTGAGCGCCGTCTTGGGGAGGTGGATGACCACGCCGCTGCCTGTCGCTTTGAGGTGGTCGGTGTTGACAAGGGCCGACAGGGCCGTGGACCACAGCCGGGCCAAGGGGCCGCCCCCCGTATCGAGCGCAAGGTGGTCCTTGCCGTCGAACCAACGCGGGGACATGACCCAGCTGTAGTTGCCGTCGAAGTCCCGCTTCTGGGGCTGGGGGTTCGTGTGCTGGTTCCACGGATGGCGGCGGTCGACCGGGTTGCCGAGCGGGTCGCGGGTGACGAACATCTCCTGGCCTTCCCAGTCGTCGTAGAACGAATGGCCGAGGAGGATCCGGATCCCAAGGTTAATGTCGACGAGGTCATTGGTAACGAGCTTGCCGTCGACGACCACGCCGGGCGTCACACCCATTGCCCTGCCCCACTTGGTCATGTCCTTGTAGTCGAAGTTGCACACCTCGGGGTCTTGGAACGCTCCCCAACACCCGAGCAGGACGCGCCGACGCCCGACCTCCTCGTAGCCGGGCAGTGCCTGATAGAAGAAATCGAACAGGTCGTCGTGCATTGGCACGACCCGCTTCATGAACTCGACATAACGCATAAGCCGGGCGTAGTAGTCGGTGAAGAGCTGGATCGTGGCGGTGGTCCCAACACCGCCTGGGTAGAGGGTCGAGGGGTGCACGTGGCGGCCCTCCATCAGGCAGAACATCTCGCGTGTGTAACGGCTGACCTGGAGCGCCTCACGATAGAACTCCCCCGAGAACGGGTTGAGAGACCGCATGATGTCGCCGATGGTCTTGTAGCCGTGATCGCCTGCGTGCGGGGACTCGGCCCGGTTTGCCTGTTCCAGCACTCCCGGGTTGGTCTCGGCCACCATCTTCTCGCAGAAGTCCACGCCGACGAGGTTCTCCTGGAAGATGTTGTGGTCGAACATGTACTCGGCGGCCTCACCCAAGTTCACGATCTGCTCGCCGAGCGCCGGTGGGCGCACGCCGTAGGCCATGTTCTGGGCGTAACAGGAGCACGTCGCATGGTTATCGCCGCAGATGCCGCATATCCGGCTGGTGATGAAATGGGCGTCGCGGGGGTCCTTGCCCTTCATGAAGATGCTGTAGCCCCGGAAAATCGACGAGGTGCTGTGGCACTCGGCGACCTTGCCTTTCCCGAAGTCGATCTTGGTATAAATCCCCAAACTGCCCACGATCCGCGTGATCGGGTCCCAAGCCATCTCCACCAAGCCATTGGCGTCCTTGACATGAGCTTTAGCCATCGTCCTATCTCCCCGTTCCCTTGTAGCCGGTCAATAGTTCCTTGCCCCGCACCCGCCACTTCGGCTCTGCGTCCAGCGTGTGCGCGGTGATCTTGCGGAGCCCTCTGATCGCCCCGCCATAGACCCCGCTCGCCATCGTCGACACCCTGGCGCCGGGCGGTTCGTCCATAAAAGGCATGAACTTGTCCGGGAACCCGGGCATGGTGCACCCGATGCAAATGCCGCCCACGTTGGGGCAGCCACCGACGCCGTTGACCCAGCCCCGCTTTGGGACGTTGCACTTGACGACCGGGCCCCAGCAGCCGAGCTTGACGATGCACTTCGGGGACCCGTACTCGCTGGCAAAGTCGCCTTGCTCGTAATAGCCAGCCCGGTCGCAGCCTTCATGGACCGTCGCCCCGAACAGCCACAGTGGACGCAGGGAGTCGTCGAGGGGGATCATCGGCGCTTGGCCTGTGGCCTGGTAAAGCAGGTACAGAATGGTTTCCGAGAGATTGTCGGGATGGGTCGGGCAACCCGGCACGCAGACGATCGGGATGCCGGCCTTGGACTTCCAGTTCCAGCCCAGGTAGTCCGGCACTCCCATCGCCCCCGTCGGGTTGCCGGCCATGGCGTGGATACCGCCGTAGCAGGCGCATGTGCCGGCGGCCAGCACCACCAGGGCCTTCGGTGCGAGACGGTCGAGCCATTCGCTGGTCGTCATGGGCTGGTCGGTCGCCGGGTTGTTCCCGAAGCCGCACCAGTAGCCCTCCTTCTTGATGGCCTCATTCGGGATCGAACCCTCGACCACCAATACAAACGGGTCGAGCTCGCCCCGGTCGGCTTTGAAGAACCACTCGATGAAGTCGTCTGCGCCGCCAACCGGGCCGCATTCGAAGTCGATCAGCGGCCAGTGCACGGCGATCTTGGGGAGCCCCGGCAGAGCACCCAAGGCGATCTCCTCGATGCTGGGCTGGGTGGCCGCGGTCAGGGCCACCGAGTCCCCATCACAACTGAGACCGGCGTTGATCCAAAGAACGTGAACGACTGTTTCGTCCGTTCGAGCGTCGGTAACCGTCAAACCAGTTCCCCTTCCACTCAAGGAGCGAGCCAGGCGATGCTGCTCCGCGTCCAGATTTACCCACACGATGTCGGGTGTAAATAAGTGTCTTTTGCACTGCCGGCCGGCCGCGCCTGTGTTGCGTGGGGGGCCGTTGACAGCCCCGGCCACAAGGAGTAGGAAATTGACGGAGGCCCAATGGACGACGTCACGGCCGCAGCGCCAGGCAAGGTATCGCGCTTCGAGCTGGCCCCTCCTCGCCGGTTCATCCTTCCCGCCGTCTTGCTCCTGCTGTCGGAGCAGCCCGGGTATGGCTACGAGCTGCTGGCTCGCCTAGCCGAGTTCCGGCTCGGCCACGTCGACCGACCGGCGGTCTACAGGGCACTCGGTCAACTGGAAGCCGATGGGATGGCGCGGTCTTCATCGCAGAACGGTACGGTCGGCCAGGCGAGGCGAGTATACGAGGTGACCCCGTTCGGAGAACAGGTCCTCCGTGCGTGGATGAGCGTCATCAAGGAGGAACATGACCAGCTCGGCATGGTCCTGCGCCGCTACCAGGCCACCGGTACTACCAACGCCCTGTTAGCCGAGGTCGAGGGGGGCTGGGCGTCGGCTCTCAGCATCGGCTGGTCACCCGTGTCCTCCACGTCGGTCCCCCACCGGCGCCTGGTGCCGGTGGCGACC
>DATKHZ010000512.1:0-4866 GCA_035509995.1 Acidimicrobiales bacterium
CTTCGGCCTGGAAGGAGCCGAGTCGGCCGTGCCTCTTCTGGACGCCTTGTTGGAGCGTGCGGCCGACGACGGGCACCAGCACGCGGTTATGGGCATGGCTCACCGGGGCCGTCTCAACGTCCTTATAAACATTGTCGGCAAGAGCTATCAGGAACTGTTCGGCGAGTTCGAGGGCAACCTCGACCCCACTACGGTCCAGGGTTCTGGAGATGTCAAGTACCACAAGGGTTTCAGGGGGACTTACCGGGCCGCTTCAGGCAATGAGCTCGACGTGGCCCTCGCGTCCAACCCGTCCCATCTCGAGGCGGTGGGGCCGGTCGTCGAGGGCATGGCGAGGGCACTCCAGGACACGATCTCCACCGCTAGCTCCCCAGACCGTGACGACCTTGACAGGCCGGTAATTGACGTCGTCCTTCCGGTGATAGTGCACGGCGACGCCGCGTTCGCGGGCCAGGGAGTAGTCGCTGAGACACTGAACATGTCGGCACTGCCGGCGTACGAAACCGGGGGCACTGTTCACCTGGTTATCAACAACCAGCTCGGTTTTACGACCAACCCTGATTCGGCTCGGTCGTCGGTGTACGCGACTGACGTAGCAAAGATGGTCCAGGCGCCGATATTCCATGTCAACGGCGACGACCCGGAGGCTTGCGTCCGAGTGGCCCGGCTCGCGCTGGATTTCCGCCAGGAGTTCCACAAGGACGTTGTCATCGACATGGTCTGCTACAGGCGCTATGGCCACAACGAGCAGGACGACCCGTCCCTCACTCAGCCCTTGCTCTACCAACTGATAAAAGATCATCGCAGCGTGAGGAAGCTCTATACCGAGGCGCTTGTCCGGCGCGGCGACATCACGCTGGAAGAGGCCGAGGCCGCTCTGGCTGACTTCTCACGGCGCCTGCAGGCGGCTCTCGATGAGACGAGGGCGTCCGCTCCACCGCACCTGACGAGCCTGCCTCCCACCCAGCCTCATACCCCACAACCGGTAGCGGTGAGCACCGCAATCGAAATGGGATCGCTCGAAACCGTTGTCGATGCACTGACCCGGGCACCGGATAATTGCACTCTCCACCCCAAGATTGCCAAGCTGCTCGAATCTCGCAGCAAGCTGTGGGCTTCCGGGCAGGTGGACTGGGCGCTCGGAGAAGCTCTCGCCTATGGGACGATCGTTCTCGAGGGCCGGGACGTCCGGCTTGTCGGCCAGGACACGCGCCGTGGGACGTTCGGGCACCGCAACGCCGTCTATGTGGACTACCGCACGGGTGCTGAGCATATCCCGCTCGCAGACATGGCACGCCGGCACGGTGACGGTGCTGGCCGCTTCTTTGTCTACGATTCCCTCCTTTCGGAATATGCGGCTCTCGGTTTCGAGTACGGTTACTCGCTGTTCTCTCCTGATGCTCTCGTGGCGTGGGAAGCGCAATTCGGCGATTTTGTGAACGGGGCGCAGATAATCATCGACCAGTTCCTGGCGGCTTCCGGCGTCAAATGGGACCAGCATTCGCGCCTCGTGCTCTTGCTTCCCCATGGCTACGAGGGGCAGGGCTCCGAGCATTCCTCAGCCCGGGTGGAGCGTTTCTTGGAACTGTGCGCAGAAGACAACATGTGTGTGGCAAATGTGACGACCGCAGCACAGCTTTTCCATTTGATGCGCCGCCAGGTCTTGCAACCCTCCAGGAAGCCTCTGGTGCTGTTCACCCCGAAGCGCTACCTTCGCGGGCGCGAAGCTTACAGCGCGGTGGAAGAGCTAACCGATGGCTCTTTTCACGAGGTGCTCGGAGACCCTCTCCTGGTACCCGAAGAAGTCCGCCGCGTAGTTCTAGCGACCGGCAAGGTCTCGCTCGACCTTCTCGTCGCTCGGGGCGCAAAAGGCGTGAGCGACGTGGCGGTCGTGCGGGTGGAGCAGCTGTACCCCTGGCCGCGCGAGCAGCTCACTTCGGTCCTGTCCCGGTACGCTCATGCTGCCGAAGTGGTGTGGGCCCAGGAGGAGCCGGCCAACATGGGAGCGTGGGAGTTTGTGCGGGACCGCCTGGGCGAGGGCCTAAATGGCCGCACTTTAGCGGTCGTCGCGCGGTCTCCTTCGGGGTCGCCGGCCACGGGCAGCCACGCGCTTCATGAGCTCGAGCAGGCCGACATCCTCGAAAGGGCCCTCGGCTCATAAGGGGACAGGGGCCTTGCGAGCCTCCGTCGGTGGTCGTGAGCAGCCCTTGTGCGCGGGGTCCGCCACGCCGAGCGATCCGAGTGGCACACTGTAAGTAAGTGGGTGCATGTCACTGTTGCCCGACCTGCGCCGCGTAGGAGACGTTCGTTCCCATTTCGCGGTGGCGGTGAGCCGGCAGCGGCATTGTGCCAACGGCCCCAAAAGGCCTTTGAACGGCGAGCAAGCGCGACGCGGACCGGCTCGGGGGTGGGACCGTTTGGATGACGATACAGGAGAAAAATGCAAGCTCGTCACGTAGTTGTCGACGGCTCCAACATTGCGACGGAAGGCAGTTCGCTGCCGACGCTCAAACAACTCGACGAGGCGGTCCGCGAGTTCCTCATTGAGAACCCAGACGACGTTGTCACGGTTGTCGTGGACGCCACATTCGGGCACCGGATCCCACCAGAGGAGCGGCAGCGTTTCGAAGAGGCTGAATCAGGGGCGGAGATCGTTAGCCCGCCGGCCGGGGCGATCGGGAGGGGTGACGCTTTCCTGCTCCGAGTCGCTGACAAGGTCGGGGCCGTTGTGCTGTCAAACGACTCGTTCCAGGAGTTCCACGGCGAGTACGAGTGGCTATTCGACAAGGGCCGTCTGATCGGCGGCAAGCCTGTCCCGGGGGTGGGTTGGATCTTTACCCCGCGCACCCCGGTGCGCGGCCCGAGGAGCCGCGAGTCCGTCAAGGAAGCCAAACGCAAGAAACGCGATGATCTGCCCGAGACGCCCGACGAAAGCGGCCTCGATATGGCCGCCGAGCGTTCGCGTGGTCGTAGCGGCGAGCGCAAGCTCCAACGGGCCATAGCCGTCGCAGTCGAAGAGGCCGTCGAACCGGCCAAGAGCGGGCGCAAACGCAGGCGTAGGAGGCGGGTGGGCGAGGTGCCGGCGGAGCCGCTCAACGAGCCGTTGAACTTCATTACCTTTATCGCCGGGAACCAACTGGGGGACGAGGTCGAAGGGACGGTTGAGGAGTTCTCCTCGCACGGAGCGTTCATTTCTGTCGACGGCGCGCGTTGCTATTTGCCGTTGGCCGGCATGGGGGACGAGCCTCCGCGTTCTGCGCGGGAGGTGCTGCGCAAGGGCGAGAAACGGACCTTCGTGGTCCAGGCCTTCGATGCGATGAGGCGCGGGATCGAGCTTGCCCTCCCGGGTTTTGCGCACCCAGCCGGAGCACCGACGCCCGAGACCGTCAATGCCGAGATCCATCGCGGCGAAGTGGCGAGCCAGGCCCCGGCTGTCAAGGCAGCACCATCCCGAGCAGGCGCCGGTAGGCGCCCAGCCAAGGCGGCAACGACGGCCAAGCAAGCCGCGGCCCGAGGCGGCGCCAGACGTACCAAGAAGGCCGCTCCCACCAAGAAGGCCGCGCCCACCAAGACGGCCCCTCGAACCAAGAAAGCCGCGCCCGCCAAGAAGGCGGCTCCCACCAAGACGGCCGCGCCCACCAAGACGGCCGCCGTCGCAGCAAAAGGCGCCTCCACCAGGAAGTCTCCCATCGGGAGCGACGTGCGGTCAAAGAAGGTACCTGCTGCGAAGGAGATGGTGCCGAGGGCCCTAACTCCTGCAAGCAAGCCAGCGCTCCGGAGGGTGCCCGCACCGGCCAAGAAGGCCGAGGTGGCAAACGACGCTGTTGCCCCCAAGAAGCAAGCTCGGACCAAGCAGGCAGCATCGGCAAAACAAGCCGCTCCGGTAAAACAAGCCGCTCCGGTAAAACAAGCCGCTCCGGCAAAACAAGCCGCTCCGGCCAGGCGGGCTGCTCGCGGTAGGAACGCCGGGTCGGCGAAGAAGGCATCGGTGGCCACGGAGACGCCTCGGAAGGTTGTTGCGACAACCAACGAGGTGCGCGCGGCGAAGAAAGTTGCGGCACCTCTCCGGGTCACCAAGCAAGGTGTAAAAGCGAGGCAAGATACCCCCGAGGCGAGCGCGCCTGCTGCGCGGGGCAGGACGGCGGCGAGCAAGCCGCCGGTTGCTCCCAAGGTGCCCCTTCGCCAGCAGGCGCCCATTGCCACGAAGGCCCCCGTTGCCACGAAGGTGCCTGCTGCCACGAAGGCGCCCGTTGCCACGAAGGCGCCTGCCGCGAGGAGGGCCCCGCGGGCCACGAAGTGACCCTTCGGCGTGGGCTGAGGGCGACGGCCGGGGTTCTTTCGGCGACGCTGCTGCTGGCGGGCCTTGCTGCGGCGTGCGGCGGCGGTTCAGCCGCGGTGGCCCCGGCAGCCCCCACTTCGGCCACGGCGGTGGGGTTGGAAAGCGACGGCAGCGGTGCCTGTGCGATCCTGTACCACCGGGCCGTCAAGTGCTGGGGCCTGAACAACTTTGGCCAGCTGGGGGACGACAGTGATAAGCCCTCGGGCGTCCCGGTCAGCGTAAGCGGGCTTACGGGCGTTCTGAGCCTGGTGGGGGAGTCTTCTCAGGGGGGCTACTGCGCGGTGCTTTTGAGCGGGGGCGTGGACTGCTGGGGGACCAATACTTCTGGTGCACTGGGCAACGGGTCGACGACCCTTATTCAAGCAGACGTGCCGGTGGCGGTCACAGGGATCTCGGACGCCACGAACGGTGGGACAAACAACGCGTTCACCTACTGCATGTTGCTCGGCTCCGAGTCCGTCCGTTGCTGGGGTGACAACACTGACGGCCAACTGGGCGATGGGAACACGGGGGCGTTCTCAAACGTG
>DATKHZ010000513.1:0-4014 GCA_035509995.1 Acidimicrobiales bacterium
TTGTGGTCCACAAGGACAGCGAGCGTGTGCACGCCAGGTTGGCCCTCCTGCCGGAACCCAATAATCAGAGACTCCTGGTCGCCGAACACGTCCGACGCGATCCAGCCCTCGGTTGGGGTGACGAGCCCGACGGTCCTAACCCAGTTGGGAGAACCAACGACGAGCGCTCGCAGTTCGGCAGCAACCGAAGCTGCGAGGTGGGAATGGTTAGGCGGTACCACCGCCGCGAGGGCAGCGGCGACAGCGAGAGCAAGCCGGTCGCCGCGTTGCCGGCATCGTCGCAGCAAGGCCTCCTCGAACGGCGGAATGTCCATGCTTTCGAGGAGGGCCTCCAAGCGAGCGCGATCGAACACGTCCAGGACGGCGCTCGCCCACGTCTCGGCTGCGATTGGATCATCCTCGTCGAGAAGCTCGCGGCCGCCAGAGTCGATGAGCTGGTCGATCGGGGAGCCATCGAAGCTGCTGTCGCCGACAGACTTCAGATGCGGCGGTCGAGACCCCTGGGGCGTTACCCGGCGGTGTCTGCGCTTGCCCGTTGTCATCGCCTTCAGTTCAGCCGATCTTGGATGCCCTATGGGTGCCATGCCCCCGATGTCCAAAAGTTCGGACGGACACTTGGGACCTGGTTCGCGAAGATCTGTAACTACCACCTGGCAAAACGTCAACTGACTGCAGATGCGCCACGCTGTTTGCACCGCTTCCCGCTCTCAGGACTACGGGCTTTGGGCAGATTGACATGACCGCCTCGCCGTGACAGGTGCCATAGGTGGTACCATACGTTTGGTGAACAAGACCACGGTTTACCTGCCGGACGACCTAAAGCAGTCTCTCCAACGGATGGCCGCTGAGTCCGGCCGTTCAGAAGCCGACCTGATCAGGGAGGCTATTGCAACCAAGGTCCGCGCTTCCGACCGGCCCCGCCCCAACGGTCGGCTTTTCGCAAGTGGGGACCCTTCGTTCGCTGAGAACGCCGAGAACGCACTCGCCGGCTTCGGCGACCGCTGACTGTGCTCATCTGCGACACCAGCGGGCTGCTCGCCTACTTCGACGCCAGCGATGCCCACAACACTGAGATCGCTGCGGTGATCGAAGCCGAGACCGGACCTTTTGTGGTGTCGCCTTATGTGGTGGCCGAACTTGACTATTTGCTGGCGACTCGACGAGGGGTGCCCGCCGAACTGGCAGCGCTGGCCCAACTGTCCAGCGGTGCCTGGGACCTAGCCACATTTGATGCCTCTGACCTTAGAGATGCCTGCGCCGTGGTCGAACGCTACCAGGACCAAGAGATCGGCGTCGCAGACGCCTCCCTGGTAGTCCTAGCTGACCGCTACCGGACAGACCGACTGCTCACCCTGGACCATCGTCATTTCCACGTCGTCCGCACGACCGCTGGAAAGTCCTTCAGGTTGCTGCCGGGACCATCGTGAGGATGGCGTCGCCATTCCTACCCGGTCGCGCTATCCACGGCGTCCCGCCTGCATACACGGGGTACTCGGTACAGAGTGGAGACCTCGGAGATCGACGCCCTCGTCACGGCGGGGGCGTGGGAGGCGATCTGTTCCCTCGGCGGCACGGCACGTTCTTGGCCGGACCGGTCACGACCGGGCCATTGTTCGCCGTGCGCGCGACTTCGCGCGGAGCCGGCTGCGCGCCGAAGGGCGCAGGCGCGCCGGAGAGACCGTGAGCTACGAGCTCGCGGAGGATGCCAGCACATCTACTGGTCCGGAGCTCGGTCAGTTGTTCGCTGCCGACAGGCTGGCTGCCGCGGTTGCCAGAGGCACGATCAACCTTCGCGCGACGCGCCTGGTGTGGGTGCTCCGCGTCCAGGGGATCAGCTGCGCCGAGGTTCCCCCTCGCGCCGCTTGCGCTTAGTGCCACGCATGAGGCACAACGCTACTGGCCGCGTGGGATGAAAATTAGGGATGCATCAAGGAACGCGATAGAGCCTTCCCTTTCGGGAAGGCTCTGACTGACCTGGGCTTCTGATGGTGGCGGGGGTTAAGCGCAATCGCCCGACTTTTGGTTTACAGATGCCACAAAGCGGCTGGTAGGCGGCGTGTGCATATGCAGCCGCCAGGGCAACCGCCTATTCAAACGCAGCCCGCCGATCTGGAGTGCCCCGAGAAACTCGATCTGCCTCGATCACCCGGTTGGGTACCCACCTCGCCCGGGCCGGGCCGACGGCGGTCGGCGCGTTCCTGGCCGGGCTGGACCTTGGCTCCTGGCCCCAGGGTTGCTGATCGGGATAGTAACGCCGCATCGCAACTCTTGAAGCGCGCACAGGACGCCGACGCAGTCCTAGCCGACATCACGCCCCGTTAGAGATGCGCCGGTCAGCTAGACCGGCGCCATCTTCCGCGGCGCGATCTACCGTCACGAACCTGCTGTCGCCGCGCTTACGGGACCAACGGCGAGCCTCGTGGGCGAAGAACCGGTCGTACAGCGCGTCCTCAGTAAGGATGCTGTAGAACCCGTGCGGATTCAATCGATCCCATTTCCGTCCCGTGGTCGAAATGCCCCCAATTCGAAGAGTCAGACCGCGCCCGCAAACCGTCTTCGAAGGCTCACGTCGAAGGCACTCAGGTCGGCGCCGTGCCGCCTGGGGTTCGCCAAGTTGGAGCTGAGCGGCTCTCGCTTTCCACCGAGGTCGGCTCGCCGCGTAACCCCGCTGCTTATCAATAACGGTCCAGACAAAGGAAGGTTGCCATGTCGATAAACAGCACAGCCCCGGTCGAGGCAGCGTCTCCGCGCTCCCCCCTCGACCGCTCGGCGATCGAGCTCGCTGGTCAAGTGGCGTTTGCGGGGGTCAGGCTCGAACAAGGAATCACGGCGCGGCTAAGGGCATTCTGGGTGCTGGCAACGCCGGAGGGCTCGCCATCAGACCGGTGACCAATCCGCCTGCCCGACCCACGAAGTCGAGCACCGTGCCACCACGCCCTGGTGCGTACCGGAGACCCGCCCTGGCCGGCACGAGCAAACCCACGAGACGACGCCGTCTTTTCTGGCTCACGATCATCGTCTCGACGTTGGGTAGTGTTGCCGTGGGCCTGGCCTTTGGTCTCGGAGGCTCGGCCACCGAGGCGTTCGCCGGCCCCCCCGGGCCGGAGGGCATACCTCTCGAGGTTGGGGCACCCATTGCACCCGAGACCTCGGCCGCGAGCGGCCAGACCGTCCGCGGCGTCCAATGCGACGCGGGAGAGGAAGTCGTCTACCACATTCACACGCACCTCGCCATCTACGTAAACGGGGTGCTGCGCCCGGTGCCGCCCGGCATCGGAATAGTGTCGCCCGTTGCCCAAGCCACGGCGGAAGGCCCGTTTTACGAAGCGACACAGTGCTACTACTGGCTCCATGTCCACGCTCAAGATGGCGTTATCCACATCGAATCACCCACGGTCCGTGCCTACAGTCTGGGCGACTTCTTTGCCATTTGGGTGCAGCCCCTGAGCTCGGCCCAAGTTGGGCCGGTCACCGGGAGGCTCTCTGTTTTCGTTGACGGTCGGCGTTACTATGCCAACCCTGCCAATATTCCCCTCAGGTCCCACGAAGACATCCAGATCGACGTGGGGACGCCTATTGTTCCCCCCAAGACGATCGACTGGGCGGCCACCAACCTTTGATGGCGGTGATGCTGGACACCAGGTCAATCTTCGATGCCGCGGTCGCCCGTTAGGCTCGCGATCAGGCATAAGCCCAGGCAATCCAGCAGGGTCGGCTGAACACAGTCACCTTCGAGCCTCTAAAACCCCGCGCCCAGGCACGCCCACGGGCTCGCAGCGCGTGAGTTGCGCGTCGCCATCTTGGCCCGGTGGTGCGCGCTCAGTACCGCTTGATCGAGGACGGGCGCAGATGATGGCGTGTTATCGGACGCCGCCGCGAGGGCTACCACGCTTTATCGGCGCTGCCTTCGCTGCTTACAATTAATACCGGTCGGGTGGGGCGCCGGCTGCACCGCCGGAGATTTACTCCGCGTGGTAAACGGCAATTTGCCCAACGCGACTGGTTGTCCGCGCC
>DATKHZ010000514.1:0-2921 GCA_035509995.1 Acidimicrobiales bacterium
AGGTGCGCCTACCAAGCCCAACCGTGGTAACGGTCGTCGATGACGCCGCGGGCGACGACCGGTTAGTGGTCGCCGTAGTCCCCGTCGTTACCGTCACCCGCGTGTTAGGCGTTGTGGCCCGCGTCGTAGAAGTCGCTCTGGAGACTGTCGTCGGCGAACCAGCGCTGCTCGGGACCGTGGTCGTCGCATGGACGGTCGTAGTAGTCGCGGGCCTAGTGGTCGTTGTGGCCACCGTGGTCGTCGTGGTGGCGACTGTGGTGGTTGTCGTCGAGGTCGTCGTGGGGGCCTGCGTCGTGCTTACCGGTGCCAACTGGAATGCTTGCCCGCACGGCGTTTGTTGCGCGATCGTCGGCGTCACGTCGCCCGCCGCGAAGTTAGCCTGCTCACTGCTCGTAAGCGCCGGGTAGCCAGGGACCAGTTGAGCTCGGCCGATGCCGTACTGCTCCAGTGAGAGCCCGATGTCGGCGTAATTGATCTGGGGCGCATTTCTTTCGCCGATCGTCAACACGTAGTTGAGGAAGCCACCTACCGTCTGGCCGTAGGTCGAACCGTAGTTCCCGTCCGTGCGGACAAGCATGTACGAGTAGGTCGAGGGGTTGTACACGTTGCACCCGGTGCCGGCGAAGTTCAGCTGCTGGATCCCGTTGGGCTGGCCTTGGGCGTACGCAAGCGCCCCAGCGACGTTCTCGGGCGTGGGTTGGACAAAATCACCCGACGCGTTCTGCACCGATGCTACGGGCATATTCCCGTACTCGACGGCATACTCCGGCTCAACGTACGTGATTGATCCGGGGGTCGACGATACTACTGCCGCGGTCCCCGAGTCCCCCTGCGCTGTCTCATCTCCACCAACGACCGGGAAGTCGGAGCTCGGCGACGTGTCGTTCACCGGCGGGGTGCCGGTGTTCTCGCCGTGGGAGTTCAAATAAGACACGAAGCTTTGCCATACCTGGGGAGCTTGCGTTAGGCACCAATCAGATAGCACCCAGCTGGTCCCGGCCAGGTCGCCCCTCAGCACCACCGCAATTGCCACGTTTGGCAAGATCACACCCGGGTTGAGCGACGCCAGGGCGGGGTCGTCCCAATTGGTGATCTCGCCTGTGAAGATCCCACACGCCACGGCGGCCGTTAACTTGATTGCCGGCTTATTGGGGAGGTTGTACATGAACCCAAGCCCGCCGGCAACGATGGGGATGTAGTCGAACGGAAAGTTTGGAGGTAAGTCCTCAGCCACCGAGCCCTGGAACGCTATGTCGGACACGGCGTAGGGGTAGTTGCCCGACCGGAAGTACTGACGGCCGGTGCCCGAGCTCGAAGGCGTGTAGCTGATCTCGATAGGCGGGTTGAGGCTCGAGACATCGTCGGTCCACTGGTTCATCTCGATCCCGGCAAAAGACGAGCCACCCCCGCCAAGTGCCGACGACGCGTCGGGTGTCAGGCTACCGGCACTGCTCGCCGCCGAGCTCTGGCCCGACATCCCGAAGGCCCTAGCGTGAGCTGGCGCTGCCAGGGCCGGCAGAGGGCTCAACGCTGTCGCGCCGATAACAATGACCGCCATCAGTATGCCGGCTCGGCGCCGGCCCTTGTGTCCACTCATGAGTCCCCTTAGGGTTTGCCAGCTCAACGTTTCACCGCTCCGGCGGCCCTTCCTGTCCCGAGCAACCGTGCGAGCACGAAGAGGGTGAGCACGACAAGGATCAGGACCAAGGCCCCTCCCCAGGTCTCGTGCAGGCTCGTCGGACCGGCAGTGCCGTACCAGCTATAGACCTGTTGAGGAAGGTCGGCTTGAGAACCTCGGAAGGGAGAGAGATTAAGCCTCGGGTTGCCTCCGGCCGTGAGCAACACGGGCGCTGTCTCGCCTGCCGCTCGGGCCACGCCCAGGATCACTGCGGTCACCAAGCCAGCTCTTGCGGTGGGCAGCACTACCCGCAGCACCATCCGGCGCTCAGGCGAGCCCAGTGCCAGGGCCGCCTCCCGCAATGTGCTAGGGACCAGGCGCAGTACCTCTTCTGAGGTGCGAATGACGGTAGGCATCATGATGATCGCGATAGCCATCGCTGCCGCCAAGCCCGAAAAACCGTTCAACTTCCTCGGCACCACCCAGATGATGAAGATAAATAGGCCCGCGATCACCGAGGGCATCCCGCTCATGGCGTCCACGACTACCCGAAGCAGCATCGCCAAGCGACCTGACATCTCGTTCAGGTACACCGCAGCCAGGATGGCGAGCGGAGTCGTAACCAATGTCGCCAGGCCGACCTGCTCGAGCGTGCCGACGATGGCGTGGAGCGCACCGACGCGGGCCTTCAGGTCCAGAACGCCACCTTTGCTGAAGTCGTGCGTCCAAAAAGTTGGGAAAGCGTGGCCGAAAGTGGCATACCAGCCGTTCACCAGCACATAGACCAGGATCCAGGCCAGCACCCCGATGGCCACCGCACTGCCGATAGCGACCCAGAGCCGGGCTAGGCGGTCCTTGGCGACCAGAGGTCCATGCCGTTTGGCGGTCAACACTCCGTAGTTCAGGACGAAGACTGCTAACCAACAGATCACGAACCCCACCCACGCGCTCGTGCCAAGCCCGGCCAGCACGAAGCCAACGCCGACTAAGCACGCCGCCGCCACGGCGGGCAGCAGCACTTCGGCGATGTCTGCCACGCTCACTCGAGACAGCTTGCGGGGCACGTCAGGGCCCGGCTGTTCTGCCACGGCCGGTGCCAACATGGGGCTCACGCCAACCTCCCGCTCCGTGAGGTGATAATGCGGGCAACGACGTTCACAGCCAGAGTCATGACGAACAGAGAAAGCCCCGCCAGAGTCAATGCATCAAGGCCCCGGCCCGGTCCGACTTGATCGTACCAGTCCACAATCAGCGCCGGGATCGTACCTCCGCCCGCGTAAAGGATATGGCTAATCGGGACATT